>NZ_JAIFJY010000017.1:0-132701 GCF_051835185.1 Klebsiella sp. K5-306 | reverse complement strand
ATTTTTTGCCAGGTCGAGACCAATACGTTTAATATTCATGATGGACACCTCCTCCAGTTAACTGTAGGTACACCTCAGTCTGGCACTTTGATGCCGTAAGGGGGAGGTGTCCATCACATCGGGCTACAGGCTCACCACCGTCTGCGGCTGGGTAGCCCGGATAAGGCGCTTCGCGCCGCAATCCGGGGTTTGACCAATAAAAAGCCGGCGCAGAGCGCCGGCTTTTTATTTACCGCTTTCGCCGTCAGGCATTCGCCGCCGGTTTTTGCTCGCTGGATTTGGTGTTTTCCAGCATCCGGCGCACCGGAACAATCAGCAGGCACAGCACCGCGGCGCAGATCAGCAGCGCAATGGAGCAGCGTGCGAACAGGTCAGGCAGCATATCCAGCTGATCGGCCTTCACGTGACCGCCAATCAGACCCGCCGCCAGGTTCCCCAGGGCGCTGGCGCAGAACCACAGCCCCATCATCTGGCCGCGCATTCTTTCCGGCGCCAGCAGAGTCATGGTCGCGAGACCAATCGGACTGAGGCACAGCTCGCCCAGCGTCAGCATCAGAATGCTGCCCACCAGCCACATCGGCGAAACGCCCGCGCCGTTGTTGCTCAGGACATTTTGCGCCGCCAGCATCATCAGGCCAAAGCCCGCCGCCGCGCACAAAATACCGATAACAAACTTGGTGATGCTGCTCGGACGTACGTTTTTGCGCGCCAGCGCAGGCCAGGCCCAGCTAAATACCGGCGCCAGCAGAATGATAAACAGGGCGTTAATCGACTGGAACCACACCGCCGGGATCTCGAACGAGCCGATCGTACGGTTGGTATAGTCGTTAGCGAACAGGTTAAACGAGGTCGGTTTCTGCTCAAACGCTGACCAGAAAAAGGCCGCCGAAATCAGCAGGATAAAGCATACCAGCAGGCGAGCGCGCTCTTTACGGCTCAGCCCGGCGAAGACGAACAGGTAGATAAAATAGAGCACCACCGACGCCGCAATCACGTAGACCAGCACGCTGGCCACCGCCACCGGGTTAATCACGATAACGCCCTGGGCAATCAACGCGACAATAACCGCTACGCCTACCGTCAGCGCCAGTAGCCATGCGCCGACGCCGTTTCGTTTCACTACCGGGCTGTTCCAGGTGGAATCGAGGCCGACTTCGCTGTCATAGCGTTTCATCGCCGGGACGGCAAAGACGCGGAAGATTATCAGCGCGACCAGCATCCCGATGCCGCCGATGCCAAAGCCCCAGTGCCAGCCGTGGGATTTGATCAGCCAGCCGGAGATCAGCGGGGCGATAAACGAGCCCATGTTGATGCCCATGTAGAACAGCGAGAAGCCGCCATCGCGGCGCGCATCGCCTTTCTTGTACAGCGTACCAACCATCACCGAAATACAGGTTTTGAACAGGCCGGAACCGAGCACGATAAACATCAGGCCGATAAAGAACAGGCTATCGCCCATCACCGCCGACAGCGCGATGGAGAGATGGCCCAGCGCGATCAGTATCGAACCATACCAGACCGCTTTTTGTTGCCCGAGCCAGTTGTCCGCCAGCCAGCCGCCGGGCAGCGCGGCAAGATACATGGTCCCGGCAAAAATCCCGACGATGGCCGAAGCGTTCTCACGCGCCAGCCCCATCCCGCCGTCATAGACGGTGGCCGCCATAAACAGGATCAGTAATGGACGAATGCCGTAAAACGAGAACCGTTCCCACATTTCGGTGAAAAACAGCGAACCGAGCGGGTAAGGATGACCGAAAAAGGTCCGAGATTCATTTTTATTAACAGAGGAATGCATAACTTCTCCCAAAGATGTCCGCAGCGCTTTAGCGCAGCGGAAAGCGTGTTGGCCTTTTATACACAAGGCCAATCATTCACATTTAATGTGACGTTATTTAACCATTTGATAACCTAATAATGGTCCTGTCTAGTCCCTTCCCCCAACTTTTTAGATGAAAAGTCGACAAACGTCTACTTTTACAGATTTAAAGTTGGCGAGAGAGGAAATGTGATTGACATCATAAAACAGAGCATCTTAGATATCTTTTTATCTATAAAACATGAAGTTAAGTATAATTATTTTTATAGCTATCCGTGCCGTTCAGCCGACGCTGTTGTCTACCAATAACCTTAATAAATACATGCCTGAGATGCTCAGCGAGGGGAAAGAGCGATAAAATGCACAATTGTCATTGTGAAAAAAACGTTACCCGCAAGAACGGATAAGCCGCTATCCGCTGCCAGCAAGCGAAAGTGGCGCACCGCCCGTCCCCGCGTGGCGAAGAGAAGAATAAATTCGGCTATAAAGTCGCTATTCCGGGCGCCAGAAAGGCGAAGAAGGGATTACGACGTTTTAAGCGACAGAAAGAGGTTTTACTGGCATATAAAACAAATGCGTCACGGATCGCTCCCGCTCCTGGCGAAGAACGGGCGTGACGCAGAATGGTTAAGACTCCCGGTCGCTATCGGCTGGATTATTTAATCCAGCGATCTTTAATTTCGCTGTATTCAGGGGAAGCCATCACTTTCTCCAGCGCCTGGTTGATCTCCGCCAGCAGCGGATTGCCCTTACGCAGCGCAATGCCCAGCCCTTTGCCGTAATACTCCGGGTCGGTGGCGCGCTCATCCATGATGACGAAATCCGGGTTTTCCTTTAACCAGTTTTTCATCGCCGATACGTCGCCAAACACGCCGTCCAGCCGCCCGTTACGCAGATCGACAAGCGCGTTCAGATAGCTGTCATAGGCCTGCGACGCAATCTCACGATGGCGATCCTGAAGGTAGCGCTGATGGGAAGTGCCGTTCTCCAGACCAAGCTTCTTGCCTTTTAAATCGGCAAAGGTGTGGAAGGTATCTTTGCGCACGACCGCCACCGCCGACAGTTCGTTGAAGTACGGCGTCGAAAAATCCACCTGCTTCTCACGCAGCGGCGTGATATCCATCCCGGCGATCGCCGCATCCATTTTCTTAAAACGCAGTGCCGGAATAAGGCTATCAAAACTCTGATTGGTGAAGCTGCAGGTAGCCTGTAGCTCCTTACATACCGCTCTGGCGATATCAATATCAAAACCCGCCACCTGATTATTGCCGTCGACGAATTCAAACGGCGGATAGGTTGCGCTGGTGCCAAAATGGATCACCCGCTCGGCCGCCAGCGCCGAACCGGTAAATAAACCGAGCGCAAGTGCGAGATAAGCGCCTTTCATAGTCATGCTCCCTGTGATGCCCTCACGATAATTCAGCGTTCTGAAAGATGGTCGGGATTGTTATTTATCGTTGGCGACGAATCGTATTCTTCGCCTGAATCATTATCCGCAATGATCGACCGCTCGGCGCGCGGCCGGTGAAAATCAGCGCAGCCGCCCGAACGGAGAGAAAAATCATACATGAAGTGGCGCGGGTTCTGTAGATTACCCCCGGCTTTTCGGAGGAAATTCGTTAATCATATCCGTGGGTTACCGCAGGCATCACAGCAGAATATGCCAGAGAGGAGGCGCTGCCCCCAACCCAGACAGGTCGTTACGCATTTAATAAAGAGAAAAGTTTTACCACAGAGGCAACGCGTAAAATAAAACGTCTTCTCCCGCTAAATTAGCGCCGCCGGAACCGCACGCTAGAGATGCGCCTCTTCATCCAGAGAGATCACCTGAATGCCGGCATTACGATACGCCTGAACGTCATCAGGCAGACGATCCACCACCACGGTATCAATACGATCCGCGGCGGTAAACTGGGCAAGCGAGGTATTATTCAGCTTGCTGTAGTCGCAGACGATAATCACCTGACTGGCGTGTTCAACCATGCCGCGTTTCGTTTCTGCCAGCATGATATCGGCCACGCAGGCGCCGTGTTTCAGCGACAGCGAATTGGCGCCCATAAACGCTTTATCGACGTTCAGGGTATCAAGTATGGAACGTCCGTTGATCGCCACCACGCAGTGGTATCCCTTCTTGACGATCCCACCCAGCAGAATGGTTTGAATAGAAGGGCTGGCTTCCAGCTCGCGGGCGATTTGGTAATCATTGGTGACCACCGTAACGTTCTGTCGGTCACGAATATTGCGCGCGATATGCAAAGTCGTGGTACCGGTATCCAGCACGATAATGTCGCCATCCTCAACCAGCGCCGCCGCGCGCTGGCCGATCCGCTCTTTCGCGCTGAGGTTAACAATTTCGCGCGCGTCCGAGGCCTGTTCAAAGCTCGCCCGCGTCCGAAGAACGGCGCCGCCGTGGGTACGGGTCAGCAGCCCCTCATCTTCCAGCTGGCGGAGATCGGCACGAATGGTGGCGCCAGATACATTAAAGACGTCACACATCTCAGAAACAGCCACTTTGCGTTTTTCCCTGAGAATACTGAGCAACTTCTCCTGTCTTTCTTCTGCAAACATTCTGCCTCTCTCTTATTTACGGCACGTTACGCGCGATGCGGCGCTGGCTTACCTTTGCGTATCAGTCGGGTCCCACGCTGAGCGCATCCAGCCTATCGTATAAGGCGGCGGATTGCCGGTACAGCGTATCAAAAAGCTCGCTGCAGGCGTGGTAATAATCCCGCAGACGGGGATCTGGCGAAATCAGTTTGTCGAACTGCACCGTCTGGCGCACGCCGCTGGCAAAATCGGCGTACAGCCCCGCGCCAACCCCGGCGATAATACCGCATCCGGTGACGCCATTCTCCTGATTGCGCGTAGATAATATCGGAAGATTGTACGCCGCGGCTTTGATTTCAAGCCACAGCGGGCTGCGCGCGCCGCCGCCGGAAGCGATCATTTGTTGCGGATATTGCCCGCACGCCTGCAGCTGGCGAAGATTGCGCCAGGACGCAAAGGCCACCCCTTCCAGGACCGCGCGGAATAAATGACCGCGGCGATGCTTACGCTGCAGGCCGAAAAACTGCGCCCGCGAGTTCGTGTGTTCGGCCAGGCGTTCTCCGGTCAGATAGGGAAGAAAGAGCAGCCCTTCCGCGCCCGCCGGCACCGCTGCCGCTTCCTGCAAAAGCTGCGGATGCGTAATCTGGTTATCGGCCAGCGCCAGCCGCGCCCAGCGGACGGCATCGCCGCCGGCGTCGAGAATCGTAAATCCGCCCCAGGCCGCGTTAGCCAGATGAAGGTTATTGACCAACGGATGGCGCAACGGCCGCGGCGATACCACCGTAATCAGCGTCGACGTGCCGGTAGAGTCGGACGCCATCCCCGGTTCATACACTCCCGAACCCAGTAAAGAGGCCGCCATATCCGACGTACCGGCAACCACCGGGATACCCGCCGGCAGGCCCGTCAGGCCGGCTGCGCGTGGGGTCACCTGGCCGATTATGTCGCTGGAAAGTTTAAGATCCGGTAGCTGATCGACCCGCAGACCAAACGTTTCGCAGGCTTGCGAAGACCAGGCGCGGGTTTCGCTGTCCATCAGGAAATAGCAGGACGCCTCGCTATAGTCGGTCGCCAGGGCGCCGGTCAGCATGAAATTAATATAGTCCTTCGGCATTAACACTTTGGCGAGCTGCGGCCAGCGCTCCGGGTGATGTTCACGCCACCAGGCTAATTTAAAAGCGGGCCACGCCGCCGCGGGTGGATTATTTAAATGCGCCAGCCACTTCTCCCGCCCTTCGCGCGCGCTAAAGGCATCCACCTGCGGCTGGCTACGCTTATCATTCCACAGCAGCGCCCTGTCCTCCACCAGCTCGCCGCGATCGTCCAGTAGAACGGTACCGTGCATTTGCCCGCAGGCGCCAATAACCGCAATCTGCGCAGCCGTTTCAGGATAGCGGTAAAGCACCTCGCGTATGCAGTCGCAGGCGGCCTGCCACCATAAAGACGGGGCCTGTTCTGACCAACCCGCACGCGGCGTGGTTTGCTCATACTCTCTTTGCGCAAAGCCGATCATCGCGCCGTCAATGCGCAAAATAGCGGCGCGGGTGCTGCCAGTGCCAACATCAATCGTGAGTATTTTATCTTTCATCACTGACTCCGGTGACGTCTTAAAGCGGGCCATCAGGCCCGCGGTCTCTCAGTTTAATCGGCGTTCAGCTCGGGAAAACGTTCCGGATGCTGCTCCAGTTCAGCCAGCACCTTTGTTACTGCGCCATGGCTCATGCCAAAGCGGCGGACGCCAAGCTGGTAGAGCGCGCGCACCGTGGCCAGATCGCGAATGCCTCCTGCCCCTTTGATATCGATTCGGCCTTTAAGCTGGTCGGCAATGATGCTGACTTTTTCCACCGTGGCGCCGGTGGGCGCCCAGCCGGTAGAGGTTTTGACCCACTTCATCCCCACCTCTACGGCGATATCGCACACGCGGCGAATCTGCTCCTCATTGAGATAGTGCGTTTCGAGGATCACTTTAGCCGGTACCGGGGCGGCGGCTTCCACCACGCGGCGCAAATCTTCGCGCACATAGTCATAATCGCCGGATAACACTTTGCCGATATTCACCACCATATCCACTTCGCGGGCGCCGTCGGCAATCAGCTGGCGCACCTCCTGAACCTTGGTGTCGGTGGCATGCCCGCCGCCGGGAAAACCGACCGGCCCGCCAATCATCACCTCTCCCGTGCCCTGCTGCGGCAGCAACGTACTGAGAAAACGCGTCCAGCAGGGCAGAACGTGGACGGAAATAATGTTGTATCGGGCAGCCAGCTCGGCGCAGGCGCGAACGTCCGCTTCGGTACTGGTGGCCTGGACTGCGCTCAGGTCAACTAAACGTGCAAAACGACGGGTTGTTTCATTCATGGTCTTATCCTGCTCTTTGTTTTTAATTGCTTTCATTTAATGCTGTTATTCGGCTTAAATCCATTTAAAAACGCATCAAATGAAAATAACGTGATCGATTTAGCATTTTTTTATTTTCATTTGTTTTTAATTAGCAGGCAAGAAATGAACAGTGCCCTGGCAGAGCGGGCGTAAACGGTCATAAACGGGCGCAAAGGCAATGTTGCATTTATTTTTGTTTGTTTTTGTTTATGCCTGAATCGCGGGCGAGATAGCAAAAACGCTGGCGGCAGTGCAGCCGAAATGCGTGCGCTATCACACTGTCCGGCAGCGAAAAGCTCGCCTTCGCCGGACATTCCCGAGGTCTCAACGCCCTGCGCAAGGGAAAGGTAATCTGATTATGTACTTCAGGAGAGAGCTATGTTGCCGCTGGAACGTCATCGTTTGATTGTTGAACTGCTGGGCCAACGCGGCGTGATGCGGGTAAATGAGATTGCGCAAGCGACTCGGGTCTCAAGGGAAACGATTCGCCGCGATCTGAGCGAGCTGGAACGGAAAGGGATCTTAAATCGGAGCCACGGCGGAGCGCTGGCGGCGGAAAACCCGCTGCCGACGACCCGAGCGGCAGCGTCCGCCCTGCCGGTCGAAGATAGCCAGGGAAGCTTTCAGCAAAGAACGCTGCTGCACAGCGAAGGCAAAATGCGCGTTGCCCGTAAAGCGCTGCAGTTTCTCCAGCCGGGAAAGACCATCGTCCTGGACGGCAGCAGCACCAGCTGGTTTTTGGCCCGGCAGATGCCGGAGATGGCGTTAACGGTTATTACGCCCTCCATCCGCATCTTACAAACCCTGATGAGCCGACGCTCGTTGCATCTCGTGGGGCTGGGGGGCGACTTCTCCCCGACCGAAGAGTCGTTCTTCGGTGAAACTGCCTCACGAACGCTGCGCGAGTATGCCATCGATACGCTCTTTTTCTCCTGCCAGGGTCTGGAGCGCGATAGCGGCTTATATGCGGGTACGGAAGCCCACGCTGCGCTGCTGAAACAGATGATGCTGGCGGCCCGTCAGACCGTGGCATTGGTCGACGGCAGCAAGCTGGGGCGAACAGGCGTCGCGCGCATCGGCGGATTGGGCGAACTGGACTGTCTGGTGACCGAAAAGTTTGTCGATCCGCTGCTGGAAAAAGAGATGACCTGGCATAACGTCGGCCTACAAATCGCCTGAGTACGCCGTCATGACGTGACGGTTAATACGCGCAATGTCGAAACGCTGCTTCCCGCGGCAGGGCCAGACTTTGCCTGAAATCAGCCACTACCGGAATAAATGAGGCCTTATGCGTTATTACCTTTCTCCCTCGCTCATGTGTATGGACATGATGAAGCTGACGGAACAGCTGCACTTTTTAAACGGCAAAGCCGACAGGCTGCATGTCGACATAATGGACGGCCACTATGTCAAAAATCTGGCGCTATCGGCCAGCTTTGTGGCGCAAATTCGTCCCTACACATCGCTTCCCATCGATGTCCACCTGATGGTCGAAGAGCCCGCCTCGTTTATCCCGTCGCTGATAGAAGCCGGCGCTGACGCTATTTCACTGCATCCGGAAACCATCTGCCGCGAAGCCTTCCGGCTCATCAATATGCTTCGCCAGGCGGGGAAAGAGGTGGGCGTGGTGCTCAATCCCGCCACGCCGGTTGAGAGCATCCAGCACTATCTGCATCTGCTCGATAAGGTGACGGTGATGACCGTCGATCCAGGCTATGCCGGTCAGCCTTTTATTCCCGAAATGCTCGCCAAAATCGCGCAGCTTCATCAGCTAAAAGAGAGCGGCAACCTCAGCTTCTTGCTGGAAGTCGACGGCTCATGCAATCGCAACACCTACCGCGAGCTGCTGGGAGCCGGGGCGCAGATATTGGTCATGGGCAGCAGCGGTTTATTCCGCCCGGATATGCCGCTTGAGCAGGCCTGGGAAAAAATGTCCCGCGATCTGTCCGCCGCGCTGCACTCCCCCGAGCTCGTATAAAGGAGCGAATGATGTCAGGAAAAGTCTGTGTTTTTGGTTCATTTAATTTCGACATGGTTGCCAGGGTGGAGCGCTTTCCGGTACCGGGCGAGTCGTTAGTGGCCTGCGGAAGTATGACCAGCGCCGGGGGGAAAGGGGCGAACCAGGCCACCGCCGCGCTAAAAGCGGGGGCGAATGTCCACTATATCGGCAAGATTGGCAATGATACCTTCGGCCATTTTGCCCGCCGTCATCTGAAAGGCGTGGGCTTCAATGCCGTGACGCTGCTGGTCGCCGAAGACGTCCCCACCGGCAACGCGCTGATTTATGTGGCCGGCAATGATGCCGAAAACATGATTGCCGTCGACCCCGGCGCGAATATGACGGTGACCGATGATGAAATCGCCGGCTGCATTCCCGCTATCGGCTGCGCGGATGTGGTGCTGGTTCAGCTGGAGAACAATCTTTCCGCCATTGAGCAGGTCGTTGACGCCGGCAAAGAGGCCGGGGCCTTCGTGGTGCTCAATCCTGCGCCCTGGCAGCCCGTTGAGCACGCCTTTCTAAGCAAAGTGGATCTGCTCACGCCGAACGCCACGGAGGCCGGGTTAATGACCGGGCGCCGGGTTGACTCTCTGGCGGCCGCGGCCGAGGCCGCCGATGCGCTGCATGCTCAGGGCGCGCGCAACGTCATTATCACCCTCGGCGCAAAGGGCGCCCTGCTGAGCGAGCAGGGCGTGAAATCCCCTATTCCGTGCTTTCCTTCTCATCCCCGCGATACCACCGGCGCGGGCGATGCCTTCAACGGCGCGCTGGCGGCGCGACTGGCCTGCGGCGAACCGCTGCATGCCGCAGCCCGATTTGCGGCGGCCTACGCCGCCGTCAGCGTCGAAAAGCAGGGCGCATCATCTTTACCTGAGTACCAGGAGGCACGAGAACGGCTTTTGCGTGCCGCCTCTGATTATGAAATGGCATAAACCCTACTGTATAAAAACCATTAAGAGGATAGCTCAATGAGTACGCTAATCACGGATAAGGTCGATAAAGCGGCGGTCCACAATGAAAAACTGGACACCAGCGCGTATTTACCGCATACCCCCTGGCTGCAATTTTTACTGGTCTGTTGCCTGTTTGCGCTATGGGGGATGGCGGGCAACCTGAATGATATTTTGATCGCCCAGTTTAAAAAGGGCTTCGATTTAACGGATACCCAGACGGCGCTGGTGCAGTCGATTTTTTTCCTCGGCTACTTTTTTGTCGCCCTGCCTGCGGCGGCGCTGATAAAGCGTTATTCCTATAAAGCGGCGATCATTATTGGGCTGTGCCTGTACGCCCTCGGCTGCTTCCTGTTCGTTCCGGCCGCGCAGATCATGACCTACGGCGCGTTCCTCGCCTGCCTGGGGGTGATCGCCTGCGGACTCTCTTTTCTGGAAACATCGGCAAACACCTATTCAAGCCTGCTGGGCCCGATTCAATCGTCCACCCAGCGCATTAACTTTTCGCAGATCTTCAACTCGCTGGGCGTGATTTCCGGCGTGCTGATTGGCCAGGTGATGGTGTTTGGCGAGAACGATCCGAGCCATGAACAGCTGCTGGCGATGCCCGCCGCCGCCGCGGACGCTGCGCGCCATCAAATGGTCGGCCAGGTGGTCGGACCCTATCTGATTATCGGCTCCGTGCTGGTGGTGCTGGCGCTGGTGTTCGTGTTTATTAAATTCCCGTCGTGCAAGGGCACGCCCTCTCAGCAGCAGCAACTCCCGACGGAAAGCATGGGACCTACGCTGAAACGCCTGTTTGCTATCCCGCGCTTTCGCCTCGGGATCCTGTCGCAGTTTTTGTACGTCGGCGCCCAGGTTGGCGTATGGAGCTTCACGATTCGCTTTGTGCAGCTCGTGCAGCAGGGCACCAGCGAGCACTCCGCGACTTACTGGCTGCTGGCTTCTCTGGTGATTTACGCTGTGGGTAAAACCGTGGCCACCTGGTTGATGAACCGCCTGAACCCGGCGCTGCTGCTCGGTAGCTTTGCCCTGGCCGCCACTGTCCTTTTATTGGTTGCCGTATTCAGCAGTTCAATGCTGGCGGTCTATGCGCTCATTCTGGTCAGCTTCTGTATGGCGCCATGCTGGCCGACGAACTTTGGTCTGGTCATCAAAGGGATGGGGAAAGATACCCAGACCGCAGGCTCGATCGTGGTGATGTCGATTATCGGCGGGGCCGTTATTCCGCTGGTGATGGGCATTATCTCGGATATGAACGGCGGCAATATGCAAATCGCCTTTATCGCTCCGCTCCTGTGCTTTGTGTATGTCGCTTTCTATGGTTTCTGGTGCGTGCGTAAGGGGGTATAACATGCGCGAACTTATCAACACGATTGCTCATATTGGCTATCAGGTCAGTGACTTAACGCGTTCGCTTGCCTTCTATGAACCGCTGGGCTTTCAGCGCCAGCAGCGGTTTAGCAAGCCGTCGCCGCAGGGCACTATTGAAGTCGCGTTCCTGGAAATGGCGGGCGCCGTCCTCGAGCTGTATCAGCTTCCCGCAGGAACGCCCTTTGACGCTCCTCGCTGCGGTATCGATCATCTGGCGCTGGAAGTCCGCGACCTGGATGCGGTGCAGCAGCGGCTGGCGGCGCTCGGTTATCCGCTCGATGAAGGGCCGATAGAAGAAGACAACGTGCGCTTCCTGCTTATTCGCGGCCCCGATGGCGAACGGCTCGAGTTCGATGCCTTTAAGCGCTAAGCGGCCGGCCTGATCCCCTTCTCCCTTTTAGGCCCGGTTAATACGGGTCTAAAAGCGGGCTTCCTCAGGCTTTACAAAAGCCTGCCTGATTCCAGATTTTCTCCCCCCCACCCGGCCTCTCCTGCCTATTGTGCAATGTTACAAAATTGCTTCTGTTTTGTTGATTTTCTATTGTGAGCCATTCGGCAATTTCCTCTCCTGAATTTCCCCAGACTACTTCCAGTCAATACGCAATATCAGGAGAGACAAATGAGCAGCACCTCCGCCGACTTCCAGAATCTGTACCAGGCCCTGAGCCACAGCGCCGCCCGTAGCCCGGATGCCCTGGCGCTGGCGTTTGAGGATCGGCGCTATCTGTACCGCGATTTTCACCTGCGGGTACAGCGAGCGATGGCGCAGCTTGACCAGGTCTGGTCGCTGCGCAAAGGCGACCGAATCCTGCTGGCCTGGGGGAATCATCCCGCTTTTTGCGAAGTCCTTTTTGCCGCGCTTGGTCTGGGCATCGAAGTGGTGCCTTTCAGCACTAAGCTTAAGCAGGCCGAGAGCGAGGAGCTGGTGGGCCATATCGCCCCGCGGGTCGTGCTGTTCGATGCGACCGTACAGGACTGGCTGAAACACATCCCCGACGCGCGCGCGGTTTCACTCAGCGAATGGCAGGCGCTCTCACTTCCCGAACCGCTGGCCCGCCAGCCGGTCCCGGTTAACCGCGACGATACGGCGGTGATGATGTTCACCTCCGGTACCACCGGAGAACCGAAAGGGGCGATTATCACGCACAATAACCTGCTCTGCGCGATTGACGCCTATACGCAAAAACTGAATCTCACCGCCGCGGATAGCACCATTCTGGCGGTACCTATCTATCACATCACCGGCCTGTCGGCGCTGCTGGCGCTGTTTATTAGCCTCGGCGCGAGCATCTGGCTTCAGCACCGGTTCAACGCCCCGCAGGTGATCAACACCCTGCGCGAGAAGAACATTACCTTTCTGCACGGCTCGCCAACCATTTTTATCCTGCTGTGCCAGGCCGCGCGCGAGCAGAGCGCCAGCCATCCGGGCGATTTTCCCGCGCTACGCACGATTGCCTGCGGCGCGGGCCACCTGAGCGACGGACTGATCAACGAGTTAAAAACCCTGTTTCCGCATACGGCGATTCAGCCGATCTACGGTCTCACCGAAACGACCTCGCCCGCGACGATTTTTCCGGGCGACGTCTGGGGCAGCGATAAATGCGGCAGTTCGGGCCAGGCGATCCCCGGCCTCGCCATTACGATCCGCAACGATCGCCAGCAGCCCCTCCCCGCCGGGCAAATCGGGCATATCTGGCTAAAAGGCGATGTGGTGATCCGCGAGTACTGGCAGCACAGCGAACGACGCCCGAGCTGCGATGCGCAGGGCTGGTTTTGTACCGGCGATCTGGGCTATCTCGACGACGAAGGCTGGCTGTACATCAAAGACCGCAGCAAGGACATGATCAATCGCGGCGGAGAGAAGATCTACTCGCTGGAGCTGGAGAACATCCTCTCTACCTATCGGGGAGTGCGGGAAGTTGCCGTGATCCCGACCCCCAGCCCGGTCTATGGCGAAGAGCCGGTGGCGTTTATTGTGCCGGACGGCCAGCACCACCTGACCAGCGAAGAGATCCTCGGCTGGCTAAAGGTCAAAATCGCCCGCTTTAAGCTGCCGGCGCGCATTATTTTCACCCGCGTTTTACCGCGTACCCACAACGGCAAAGTGAGCAAACAGCAGCTCAAAACGCGCCTCGCGGAATCCATCATCACGCTATCAACGGAGGATAAAAAGTGAGCAACAAATTTATCGACGCCCATCAAGCGGCGCAGTGGGTCGCCAGCGGCGACACCGTCTGCACCGTCGGGATGACGCTTATCGGCGCGGCGGAGTCCATTTTAAGCGCTATCGAAGCGCGCTTTCTGACCGCGGGCGAACCGCGCGACCTGACGCTGCTGCATGCCGCTGGGCAAAGCGATCGCCAGCGCGGCATCCAGCACTTCGCCCATCCGGGTATGGTGACGCGGCTTATCGGCTCGCACTGGGGCCTGGCGCCGCGCTGGATGGCGATGATCAACAACAACGAAGTGGAAGCCTGGTGCCTGCCGCAGGGGCAGATCGTCCATCTCTATAGCGCGATGGCCGCCGGGCTTACCGGGCGGCTTTCCCCCGTCGGGCTCGGTACCTTTGTCGATCCGCGCATGGAAGGCGGACGGATGAACGCCCGCACCCGCGAACGGTCCGATCTGATCGAGCACGTGACGTTTCGCGGCGACGAATATCTGTTCTACCCGGCCATTCCGCTGGACGTGGTTATTGTGCGCGGCACCCATGCTGATGAAGACGGCAACCTCACGACCGATGAAGAGGTGATGAAGCTGGAAGTTCTGCACGCGGTTCTCGCCGCCAGACGCTATGGGGCGAAGGTGCTGGCGCAGGTGAAATATCGCGTGGCGAAAGGCTCGCTGCATCCGAAAAGCATCACCATTCCCGGCAACCTGATCGACGCCATTGTGGTGTGCGAAGAGCCGCAAGCGGATCATCGCCAGACCTCCAGCTGGGACTTCGATCCGGCGCTGTGCGGCGATATCCAGCTACCCGCCGCGCAGAACGCGCCGCTGCCGCTCGACCTGCGCAAGCTTATCGGGCGAATTGCCTGCCGCTACCTGACGCCAGGCTGCGTCATCAATCTCGGCACCGGCATTCCCAACGATGTTATTGGCGCCATCATTCACGAAGAACGGCTCGGCGAGCAGGTCACCATCACCGTGGAATCAGGGATCTACGGCGGGCAGCAGGCGGGCGGCGTTGATTTCGGCATTGGTCGTAACCTGAGCGCGATGATAAGCCACCAGGATCAAATGCTTTATTACAACGGCGCGGGGGTCGATATCACCTTTATGGGCGCCGGCGAGATGGACCCGCACGGCCACGTCAACGCCACGCGGCTCGGCGCATCCTGCCCCGGCGCGGGCGGTTTTATCGATATCACCCAGAATGCCCGCCACGTCGTGTTCTGCTCCTCTTTTACCGCCAAAGGGCTGGAGATCGCCTGTGAACAAGGGGCCCTGCATATCCGGCGCGAAGGCGAGGTACGTAAATTCGTCGCCGGGGTTAATCAGATTTCTTACAACGGCGAGCTGGCCCGCGCCAAAGGACAAACTATGCATTACGTCACTGAGCGGGCGGTTTTCGAACTACGCCCGGAGGGGCCGGTGCTGACGGAAATCGCCCCCGGTATCGATCTTGAGCGCGACATCCTGGCGCATATGGATTTTCGTCCGGCGATCGCCGCGGATCTTCAGGTTATGGACAGTCGCTTGTTCACCCCGCAGCCCTGCGGCCTCGCGGAACATCTGTCCCGGAATTCATCTTCTGACTCACAAGGAAATTAGCTATGAAACTTGCCAGTAAAACCGCCATTGTTACCGGCGCCGCGCGCGGTATCGGCTTTGGCATTGCTCAGGTGCTTGCGCGGGAAGGCGCGCGAGTGATCATCGCCGATCGCGACGCGCACGGCGAAGCCGCCGCCGCGTCCCTGCGCGAATCGGGCGCACAGGCGCTGTTTATCAGCTGCAATATCGGTGAAAAAGCGCAGGTCGAAGCGCTGTTTTCCCAGGCCGAAGAGGCGTTTGGCCCGGTGGATATTGTGGTGAATAACGCCGGAATCAACCGCGACGCCATGCTGCACAAACTCTCCGAAGCGGACTGGGACACGGTGATCGATGTCAATCTGAAGGGCACTTTTCTCTGTATGCAGCAGGCCGCCATCCGCATGCGCGAGCGCGGCGCGGGCCGCATTATCAATATCGCTTCCGCCAGCTGGCTTGGCAACGTCGGACAAACCAACTATTCGGCGTCAAAAGCCGGCGTGGTGGGAATGACCAAAACCGCCTGCCGCGAATTGGCGAAAAAAGGCGTCACGGTTAATGCCATCTGCCCGGGCTTTATCGATACCGATATGACGCGCGGCGTCCCGGAAAACGTCTGGCAAATCATGATCAACAAAATCCCTGCGGGCTACGCCGGGGAGGCGAAAGACGTTGGCGAGTGCGTGGCGTTTCTGGCGTCTGACGGCGCGCGCTATATCAACGGTGAAGTGATTAACGTCGGCGGCGGCATGGTGCTGTAAGGAGAAAAACGATGACACAGGCTAATGATATTGTGGTTGTCAGCGGCGTCCGTACCGCTATTGGCACGTTTAATGGCAGTCTTAAGCATACCCACCAGCATGACCTCGGAGCAGCGGTCATTCGCGAAGCGATCGCCCGCGCCGGACTTGCGCCGCAGGATATCGACGAAACGATCGTCGGCAACGTCGGGCAAATCGCCGAAAGCGGTTTTATCGCCCGCATCTGCCAGCTGCGGGCGGGGATCCCGCAGGAGAGCACCGCGTATTCGGTTAACCGCCAGTGCGGCTCCGGACTTCAGGCCCTGGCGGACGGCATGATGCAGCTGCAAAGCGGCCAGGCCGAGGTGGTCGTCGCCTGCGGAACGGAAAATATGACCCAGTTGCCCTACTACCTGCGCAAAGCGCGCGATGGCTATCGCATGGGCCACGGCGAGCTGGAAGATGGACTGATCTCCATCCTCACCTGGCCGGAAGGGCCTTATCACAACGGCATCACGGCGGAAAACGTTGCGCAACGCTTCGGTATTACCCGTGAAGCGATGGACGATTTCGCCTGGTCGAGCCAGCAGAAGGCGCTGAAGGCGATCGCTGAGGATCGCTTCCGCGAGCAGATTCTGGCCCTTGAGGTGCCGGACGGCAAAAAAGCGATCCGCCTGTTCGCGACCGATGAACACCCGCGCGACACCCCGCGCGAAAAGCTCGCCGCGCTGCGTCCGGCATTTAAAGCCGACGGCGTGGTGACGGCGGCCAACTCCTCCGGCATTAACGACGGCGCGGCCGCGCTGGTGATGATGACCCGCCAGCAGGCGGAACAGCGCGGCTTAACTCCGCGCATGCGCATTCGCGGCTGGGCGGTCGCCGGCTGCGGCGCGGAGATTATGGGGTTTGGCCCCTCTCCCGCCACCCGACGCCTGATGGATCGTCTCAATATGGATGTTCACGCCATCGATTTAATTGAACTCAATGAGGCCTTCGCCGCCCAGGCGCTGGCGGTGATGAACGATCTGCGTCTCGATCCAGCCCGCGTTAACGTCAACGGCGGCGCGATCGCCCTCGGCCACCCGGTGGGCGCCAGCGGTGCGATCCTGCCGGTCAAACTGATGTATGAAATGGCGCGCAGCGGCGCGCGCACCGGTCTGGTCACCATGTGCATCGGCGGCGGCCAGGGGATTTCTATGCTGTTCGAGCGCGAAGGCGCTTAGGAAAAGACGGCCCGAAGTGGGGCTTCGGGCCGGGCGTCGTTCGGGTCAGCACCCGGCGACAACCTGTGAGCTGACGAACGGGATCGTCTCGATCCCGGCAAGGCTTCTGACCACGAATACGGGGAAATAATAACCATGTCCGCAATAAATGAAAAGGCGGTAAACGGGACGCCACTACAGCGCACCCATAAAAAGATCTACCGCCATTTGATGCCGCTGCTTATCGTGGCGTACATCATCAGCTTTATTGATCGTACCAATATTGGCATGGCGAAAGCGACCATGTCGGTGGATATCGGCCTTTCCGCAACCGCATTCGGCCTCGGGGCCGGGTTGTTTTTTCTCACCTACGCGGTGCTGGAGATCCCCAGCAACCTGTTTTTAACCCGGATTGGCGCGCGGCGCTGGATCGCCCGCATCATGATCACCTGGGGGATCATCTCCTGCGGTATGGCGTTTGTCACCGGGCCTACGTCCTTTTACGTGATGCGCCTTTTGCTCGGCGCTGCCGAAGCGGGGCTCTATCCGGGCATTATTTACTACCTGACCCTCTGGTTTGGCCGCGAAGAGCGCGCTAAAGCCACCGGTCTGTTCCTGCTGGGGGTCTGCCTGGCCAACATTATCGGCGCGCCGCTGGGCGGTTTGTTATTAAGCCTTGATGGAATGTCCGGCTGGCACGGCTGGCAGTGGATGTTCTTTATCGAAGGGCTGCCCGCGATAGCGCTGGCTTTCGTCGTCTGGCGCAGACTGCCGGATAAACCGGCCGACGCCCGCTGGCTGGACAGCGACGACGTGCAGGCTATCAACGCGGTACTGGAGAAAGAAGCCGAGGAGACGCGCCATACGCCAAGCCGATTTTCCCTGAAAACCGCGCTCACCACCCGGGTGTTTTTGTTACTGGTGCTGATTTACTTTACCCATCAGTTTTCGGTTTACGGCCTGAGTTATTTCCTGCCGGGGATCATCGGTAGCTGGGGCCAGCTTACTCCGCTGCAGATCGGTCTGCTGACCGCCATCCCGTGGATCGCAGCCGCCGCTGGCGGGATCCTGCTGCCGCGTTTCGCCCGGACGGAACAGCGTTCGCGCAGCATGCTGATGGCCGGATATCTGGTCATGGCGACCGGCATGGCGATTGGCGCGATTGCCGGCCACGGCGTGGCGCTGCTTGGCTTCTCGCTGGCCGCCTTCATGTTCTTCGCCATGCAATCCATCATTTTTAACTGGCTCCCCTCGATCATGAGCGGGCATATGCTGGCGGGCAGCTTCGGCCTGCTTAACTGCCTCGGGCTGTGCGGGGGCTTTCTCGGGCCGTTTATTCTCGGCGCGTTTGAGGATCGCACCGGCGCGGCAACGTCCGGCTTATGGTTCGCCGTCGCGCTACTGATCATCGGCGCGCTGGTGTCTCTGTTCATCAAAAGTTCGTCATCCCCTGGCAGAGCATCGGCAAAACAAGCCGGCGGCGAAAAAGCGTAATCAGGAGGTCCTTATGCGCATCGAAGTCTTACTGGATTTAAAAACTCGACTCGGCGAAAGCCCGGTCTGGGATGTCGAACAGCAGCGTCTTTGGTGGGTGGACAGCCTCGACGGGCGCCTGTTCGCCTGTAACGCGCAGGGCGGCGCGATTAAGAGCTGGGACGTGCGGCAGAAAATTGGCTCGTTCGCCCTGCGCCAGAACGGCGAAGGCGCGGTGGTGGCGCTACAGAATGGCGTGCATCTGCTCGACTTCGCCAGCGGCGAGCTGACGCTGCTGCACCATCCGGAAGCGGACCGGCCCTTTAACCGGCTCAACGACGGCAAAGTCGATCGTCAGGGACGTTTTCTGTTCGGATCGATGGATATGCGTGAAGAGGAGCCGAGCGGCGCGCTATATCGCCTGGACGCCGATCTGTCACTACACGTGCTGAAGAAAAATATCATCGTCTCTAACGCCCCCTGCTGGAGCCCCTCCGGCGAGACGTTCTATTTTGCCGATACCTGGACGGGCGAAATCTGCGCCTGGGACTACAACACCGCGACCGGCGATCTCTCCGGAGAACGAGTCTTTTGCCGTGTCGATAGCAGCGAAGGCGGCGCGGCGGATGGCGCCACCGTGGACAGCGAAGGCTATCTGTGGAACGCGCTGGTCTACGCGGGCAAGCTGGTGCGCTACACGCCGGAGGGCAAGATCGATCGCATCATTGAGATGCCGGTGAAAAAAGTGACCAGCGTTATGTTCGGCGGCGAAAACCTCGACGTGCTGTACGTCACCTCAATGGCGCAGCCGCCCCTCCCGCGCTTCCCGGAAGATAATCAGCTGCGCGGCAGCCTGTTCGCCCTGTACGACCTGGGCGTGACCGGCGTAGCGGAACGGCGTTTTGCCGGCTAAGCGAACCTCCGGCTCGCCGCGATAACAATAATACCCGGCGAACTGACTCTGACCCTGACACCAGGCGGCGCGCATCATGCTGTCGCGACGCCGCGGAGTAAACACGACTATGACAACAATCAATCACACACCTGCCGGCGAACAAGGTGGAAAAAAGCGGCTGATACATCGTTTCTCCTGGGTTTCGCTGCTGGTTTGCTGGCTAATCTGGGTGCTTAACGCCTACGATCGCGAGATGATCCTGCGCCTTGGCCCGGTCATCTCTAAAGAGTTTTCGCTCTCGCCGGAACAGTGGGGCAACGTCGTCGCCCTGATTATGGTTGCCCTCGCGGTGCTGGATATCCCCGGCTCCATCTGGAGCGATCGCTACGGTTCAGGCTGGAAACGAGCGCGCTTTCAGGTACCGCTGGTGCTGGGCTATACCGCCCTCTCTTTTCTTTCCGGTATTAAAGCGATCAGCCACGGGCTGACGGCCTTTGTGCTGCTGCGCGTTGGCGTCAACCTCGGGGCCGGCTGGGGCGAGCCCGTCGGCGTCAGCAACACCGCAGAGTGGTGGCCGAAAGAGAAACGCGGCTTCGCGCTGGGGGTGCATCATACCGGCTATCCGATTGGCGCGCTGCTGAGCGGCGTGGTGGCAAGTCTGGTGCTTTCCGCATTTGGCGAAGGCAGCTGGCGCTACTGCTTCCTGCTGGCGCTGATCGTCGCCATCCCGCTGATGATTTTCTGGGCGAAATATTCCACCGCCGATCGCATCAACACGCTTTATCAGCATATCGATAGCCAGGGGATGACGCGCCCGGCGACCCAGGAAAGCAGCCATGTTGCCAAAGGCGAAGGGATGAAGACCTTTTTACGCACCCTGCGCAACCGCAATATTTCGCTAACGGCGGGCAATACCCTGCTGACGCAAATTGTCTATATGGGCATTAACGTTGTGCTGCCGCCGTATCTTTATCACGTCTCCGGCCTGTCGCTGGCAGCATCCGCCGGGCTAAGTATTATCTTCACGCTTACCGGTACCCTGGGCCAGATAATTTGGCCCTGGCTGTCCGATAGCTTTGGCCGTAAACGTACTCTGATCGTCTGCGGTCTGTGGATGAGTATCGGCATTGCGCTGTTCTATTTCGCCACCAATATGCCGCGTCTTATCGCCATTCAGCTATTTTTTGGCCTGGTGGCCAACGCCGTGTGGCCTATTTACTACGCAATGGCTTCGGACTCCGCCGAAGAACGCGCCACCTCTACCGCCAACGGCATTATCACCACGGCGATGTTTATCGGCGGCGGCATTTCGCCATTGCTTATGGGCTGGCTCATCCAGTTCGGTGGGGGATGGGAAAATCCGGCGGGTTATATCTACGCCTTCTTTACCATGGCGGGATGCGCGCTGCTGGGGATGTTATTGCAGCTCATGACCACCGATAAAACGCCGCGCAAAGCGCATTAACGCAGGAGAACGCATGAAGATTGTTATCGCGCTGGATTCGTTTAAGGGTAGCTGTAGCGCGCAGGCCGCTTGCGCAGCGGTAGCACAGGGGTTGCGCCGGGTTGACGAGGGGCTGGAGCTGGTCGAAATGCCCGTGTCAGACGGCGGAGAGGGGCTGCTCTCGGCCCTTGCGGAAAGTCCGCAGCTGAAGGGCGCAAGGTGGCAGCAGCAGCGTTGCTCCTCGCCTTACGGTCTCTCCGTAGAGGCCGCGTTTCTGATCCTGCCCGGCGAACGGGCCATTATCGAGATGGCGCAAAGCTGTGGGCTGGAGCTCACGCCGAAAGCGCAGCGGGATGTGCGTCTGGCCAGCAGCTTTGGGCTGGGTGAGCAGGTAAAAGCGGCGCTGGATGCCGGATGTCGGCATTTGATTATCGGGCTGGGCGGCAGCGCGACCAACGATGGCGGTATCGGTTTTGCCCAGGCGCTTGGCGCCCGCTTCTGGCGCGAGGACGGCACGCTGCTGCCGGTTCCCGCGGCGGGTCAGGATCTTGCGCATATTCAGCGCATCGATTTAAGCGCCATGGATCCACGCTTACGACAGGCCGAAATACAGGCCTCCTGCGACGTCACGAATCCTCTGCTTGGGGAAGATGGCGCCACCTGGGTGTATGGCGCGCAGAAAGGCGCGGACGAGGCCGCGCTCAGGGAACTGGAGGCGGGTATGGCGCACTACAGTCGGCAGCTTACGCAAACGCTCGGCTACGACGTCAGCGAACGGCCCGGCGCCGGGGCCGCGGGCGGTATGGGGGCCGCGCTGATCGCTTATGCGGGCGCCACGCTGCGCCCGGGCATTGACCTGGTGCTGGAACTGCTTAACGCCGACCGCCATCTTAGCGATGCCGCGCTGACCATCGTCGGGGAAGGCTGGCTCGATCGTCAGAGCGCCTTTGGTAAAGCCCCGGTGGGCGTGGCGGGCAAAGCGGCGCGCCACGGCGTACCGGTTGTGGCCCTTTGCGGCGGACGCGATGAGAGCAGTCGGCAATTGTATCAACACCATATTGACGCGATGTGGTCTATTTGCCAGCGCCCTATGCCGCTGGCGGAGTCGATGAACACATGCGAACAGCTCCTCGCCGACGCAGCGGAGAATGTTCTACGAACCTTTCTGAGCGGGCGGCGCGGAGAGGCACATAAGCGGATAACTGTATGATTATTACGACGGCGCTGGCTAATGAAATTGTCACCCGGGCAATGGCGATAATTCATCATAACGTGAACGTGATTGACCATCATGGACAGATCATTGCCTCAGGTGAACGGCATCGTATCGGCGAGCAGCATGAGATCGCCCGTGAGGTGATACGCACCGGTAAACGCATTTGTATTAACAACACCGCGGAAGCCGCGCGTTTCCAGAATGTGCATCCCGGTATTAATCATCCCATTATCTATGACGATCGCGTGGTGATGGTGGTGGGCATCAGCGGCGATCCCGCAGCGATCAGCCGCTATGCTGAACTGGCGGTACTCACCGCCGAGCTGCTGGTCCGCCAGGCCATAGAGATGCGGGAAACCAACTGGCGACAGCGTCTGCGCGATACCCTGTTTGGTCAATATCTTGATCAAGGCGCTTCGCCCGCCGGACAGGAAGCGCTTCATCGCCTGGTTGAGCTTGGCTTCGCTTTTGATGCGCCGCTGGTGCCGGTCGTGGTGACCGTGCAGGTTGAACAGCATCAGCTAAGCGAAATACTGAGTACGCTGCTGCGAGAATTCTCGCAGTTGGCCGGGGTAAGAGACGTCATTTTGCTGGGCAGCAATGAGATCCTGATCCTCAATACGCTGAGCGAATCCCAGGAAACGCTGCTGCGGGGCATCGAGTTTGTCCTCAGCAATCAGATCAGCCATTACCATATCGGCATTGGCGTGCAGGCTGACAGCGCTCCAGATATTCGCGAGGCCATCCGATTCGCCCGTTCGGTGATTGAGGTGGGGAGCAAAGTGCAGCCGCAGCGGCAGATCTACTACTTTCGCGAAATGGCGATGCTCTGCCTGTTCCGGGTGCTGGAAGACAGCTATATGGTCAATTTTTTTATCAATAACGTACGCCAGCTGCTTGAGCATGATTCCGGCGAAGTGCTGCTGGATACCCTCAGCAGCTTTATTGCCAATAACGCCGAGCCGGGAAAAACGTCGCTGCTGTTGGGGATTCATCGCAATACGCTCACCTACCGGCTGCAGCAGATTAAAAAGCATATTCAGCTCGATCCGATGGTCTTCACCGACCTGACGCAGCTGGCGGTGTCGGTACACTGCTATCGTCGGCAGAACCCGCGCCAGAGCGAATGGATTGATACCTTAAGCTAACGTGCGCCGGGCGAGCAGGCCGGTACGCGCCCTCGCCCGCCCTTCACAGCAAACACCGTGCCGGTCGCGTTCTGCTGGCCAGCAGAGGAGAGCGCTGACGTCAAAGACGCTCAGCGCCATCGCCACCTCGCACCGCGTATCACTCTGAGATCGACATTTATCAAAATAATAGCGCGCCCGGCGATTTTATCCCGACAGGCGCCTTCGTTGCCGAGGGCTGGCTTTTCGCCTCATCCCTTCAGCGAAGCTTGCTCGCTTCAGTCGCCATTTTTGTACACAAATTAATCAAATGGCACCTTTCTTGCCTTTTATCTACGTTCCCCGACCGCAGCATTCGTCGGCCAATGTAGATAAAAAGGACAGGAAAATGGCGCAAATGAATGAAAACATCGCGACCGCACCGGTCTCTCCCCTACGCGATTTTTTCGCGAAACCACGTATCATCGCCAGGCCCGGTTTTAACCGCTGGCTGGTGCCACCGGCCGCACTGGCCGTTCATCTCTGCATAGGTATGGCCTATGGGTTTTCCGTTTACTGGCTGCCTATGTCGCAGCTCATAGGAGGAAGCGAGTCCCTTCAATGCCCCGTCAATATGTCGTTCTGGCAGCAGCTGTTTACCCGCGATTGCGACTGGAAAATCTCCATGCTCGGCTGGACCTACACGCTGTTTTTTGTTTTTCTCGGCTGTTCGGCGGCGCTGTGGGGCAGCTGGCTTGAGAAGGTTGGACCGCGGCTGGTGAGCTTTATTGCCACCTTATGCTGGTGCGGCGGCCTGCTGCTATCCAGCGTCGCCATCTATTTCCATCAGCTATGGTTGCTGTGGCTGGGGGCCGGGGTCATCGGCGGAATCGGTCTCGGACTGGGCTATATTTCACCGGTTTCGACGCTGTTGCGCTGGTTCCCTGACAAGCGCGGAATGGCGGCCGGGATGGCGATCATGGGTTTTGGCGGGGGAGCGCTGGTGGGGGCGCCGCTGGCAAATGGTCTGATGAATTACTTCGCCGGTCCGACCGGCAACGGGGTATGGCAAAGCATTCTGGCGCTGGCGGCGATTTATGCGCTATTTATGCTTGCCGGTACCTTTGGCTATCGCCTGCCGCCCATGGGCTGGCACCCTTCGGGCGAGAAGGCGCAAAAAACGATCCGCAATAATCCCACGATCCAGGTGCACGTCCGCGTCGCCTGCCGTACCCCACAGTTCTGGCTGCTGTGGATGGTGCTATGGCTCAACGTCACCGCGGGGATCGGTATTCTCGGTATGGCTTCGCCGATGCTGCAGGAGATCTTTGCCGGCAAACTGCTGTCGCTCGATCTCAGCTGGCATGAGCTGAACGGCGAGCAGCTGAAACGCATTGCTACCATGGCCGCAGGATTTACCGGCCTGCTCAGCCTGTTTAACATCCTGGGACGGTTTTTCTGGGCATCGGTATCCGATCTGTGCGGGCGAAAAATGACCTTTGCGATCATTTTCTGCCTGGGCGCCGTGCTGTACGGGACGTTGCCGCTGGTGAATCACGGCGGCTATATCGCGCTTTATGTCTGCGCGATGTGCATTATCATTTCGATGTACGGCGGAGGCTTTGCCAGTATTCCCGCCTATCTGGCTGATGTCTTTGGCTCACAAATGGTGGGCGCGATTCATGGACGCTTGTTAACCGCCTGGTCGGCGGCGGGGATCAGCGGCCCGGTTCTGGTGAACTATCTGCGCGAGTATCAGCTGACGCACGGGGTCCCGCCCGAGCGCGTCTACGATATTACGCTGATGGTCCTGACCGGCCTGCTGGTGTTGGGTTTTATCTGTAATCAGCTGGTGCGTCCGCTGACGGAAGAGCATGCGATGACCGCGGAACAGCAGCAGCAGGCGAAAGGTCTGTATACCATCAATAAGGATGCTCAGCTCACGTGGGAGGCCCGCCCGTCCACGCTGCTGTTAACCGTAAGCTGGTTAGCGGTGAGCGTGCCGCTTTTATGGGGCGTCGGCACCACCCTCCAGCAGGCCGTGAAGTTCTTTATGTAAAGTCTTGCCGCCGATGCCGGGCGGCATCGGCCAGACGAGAGAAAACGCACTTTGCCGCACGTAACATAGTCAGCATCCATCGATAAAGTTATTCTAACGACTCAGGTGAATAGACTAACTGCCTATCAGGGAAGATAGACTGTCAGGCGAACTTTTACCGGTCGACTGCAGCCTTCAATGAATCTTCAGGAGAATCGATTGATGGTAAATATTTATATTGCGAGTCCTTTTTTCAGCGACGACCAGGTTGATCGCGTCCAGCGCGTCGAACAGGCGCTGACCGTCAATAAAACGGTAGATAAATTTTTCTCACCGCGCCTGGCCGATGCGGAGAATCTGGAATACGGCACTTTACCCTGGCGCGATTTCATCTTTAAGAACGATATCAAGCATCTCGACGAAGCCACGGTGGTGGTTGCCGTTGTTGATTTCTTTGACGATCACGTCGATAGCGGTACGGCGTACGAAATCGGCTATGCCCACGCGTTTAAAAAGCCGTTGATTATCGTTCAGGAAAAAGGGAATAAGCTAAACCTGATGATTTCAGAAAGTCTGACTTACTATACCCAAAGCGCTGAAGAGCTGGCGACTTACGACTTTACTCAACTGAAAAAGAATATCTTTACCGGCGACGTTTTCTGATACCACGCGGTCGTCTGAGCGACCGCTTTTTCCCTCGCCAGGGGAGTATTCATAGTCTTACCGGCGGTGCGACTCAATATGCGCAACGATCCGCTCTACCGCCTCTTCGGCGCTCAGTACTGAGGTATCCAGCACCAGGCTGGCAGAATGCCAGGGTTCGTAATCACGGGTGATGACCTTTTGCCAGTCCGGCAGGATATGGCCGCGAATGTCCGCTGCGCGGTTTTCCACGCGATCCCGATGCTGCGTTTGGTCGGAGCAGGTCACTTCTATCTCCAGATAAGGCGCGGCATTCTCGGTCGCGACCTCTCTCCAGGCCTGGCGGGTAATGGCGATGGGATTCACCGCATCGGCAATCACCACGTTGCCCAGCCTGAGGTTATCCGCAGCAATGGCGTAGGCCGCCAGATATCCGGCCGGTCCTATATCGTGCCGGGTGACGGTTTCGGCGCGGATCAGCGCCTGCTCAATCGAATCGATTCGTAACCAGACGGCCCCCAGCCTGGCGGCCAGCAGGCGAGCAATGGTTGATTTCCCGGTACCGGGCAGGCCGCCAAAGATCAGTAACATAGATATCCCGTTATTCAAGAGCCTTTAATGAATGACAACTTCCGGACGTTGATGACAATAGAGCGCCGATTGCCTCACGTCCAGCGCTGATGCGCGCACGTGGTATAAGGCCCAAAAACCACACAAAAAACAGGATTATTTTATCTCCGTTTAGGGTCGGTTGAGTTGGTTTACAGATACTAAGATGCAGGATGGCAGATTCCCCGGAGCCCGCATGAATACCCCGCCACGGCGTTTAATCCAGTACGGCAGCGTCATGTTGTTTCCGCTGGCGATGATTATTTATGATTTTTCGGCTTACCTGACCACGGATCTTATTCAGCCAGGCATTATTCATATCATCAACGAGCTTCAGGCTGATGTCACCCTTGCTCCGGCATCGGTCAGCCTGTATATGGCTGGAGGCCTGGCGCTGCAGTGGCTGCTGGGCCCTCTGTCAGATCGTATCGGCCGCCGCCCCGTTCTGCTCACCGGCGCCCTGGTTTTTGCTCTCTCCTGCCTGAGCATGCTGTTTGTCGCTTCGATCGCGCAATACTTCGTCGCCCGCTTTATCCAGGGAACCAGCATCTGTTTTATCTCGACCGTGGGCTATGTGTCGATTCAGGAAGCGTTTGGGGAAACCGATTCAATCAGAATCATGGCTGCGCTGACCTCTATCGTCCTGCTTGCGCCGGTTATCGGACCGCTGGCCGGCGCGGCGCTAATGACGGTGATGCACTGGAAACTGCTGTTTGCCATTATTGGCGCGCTGGGCCTGGTGGCCTGGGCCCTGCTGCTTTTTAAGATGCCGGAAACCGTTATCTCTCAGGGGCGGGGATTTAAACCGGGGGAAGTGCTGGCTGATTTCATCGCGGCGTTTCGTCATCCCGTGGTGCTGACAGGTTCGCTGGCGGTGGCCTTTGGCAACGTGCCGATGATCACCTGGGTGGCGCTCTCTCCGGTGATTCTGATTGAGCACGGCGGCATGTCTCCCGCGGCATATGCCTGGACTCAGGTGCCGGTGTTCAGTGGGCTGATTATCGCCAGCGCGATCGTGGCGAACGTGGTAAAAGACCCCACTTCGCCGCGCTTTATCTGGCGTACCGTTCCGATACAGCTGACCGGCCTGCTGATCCTGCTGGTCGGTAATCTTATGTGGCCGCATGTCTGGTTCTGGTCGGTGCTGGGTACCAGCATTTATGCGCTGGGGATTGGGCTACTTTACCCGGTGCTGTTCCGCTTCACGCTCTTTTCCCATCATCTGCCAAAAGGCACCGTGTCCGCCACGCTGAATATTCTGGCCCTGAGCGCGTTTGCCGCTTCCATTGAGGCAACCCGTTGGATCTACTTCCATGCTGGTGGCAGAATCGCCTTCCACTGCGCGGCGCTGATGGCCGGTCTCGCCGTGGTAATACTGGTTTCCCGGCTGCTGAAACTGCGTAAGCGGTATCAGGATAGTTCTGCGCCGCCGCAGACCGACGCTCAGAAACTGTAGTGCAAACGAGGAGGTCGTATGCCTTCCTGCGAGAGCGGATGCCAGCGATTTGCCGCGCGCAGGCTCTAGGATCTCCTGGCATTCATCGACACAAAGTTCCCGTCTACGATCCTCTTATAGCGCAAGCCTATTTCATTCATTTCTAATAAATCGCGGCAAAGTAAAAAGCCATTCATTTTCGTGGATTTAAAACCAAATTTTTTTATAGTGTGATTCTTAATGGCATAAACAGCTTTTTGGGTGATATTCAAGGTTTCCGCGAGATCCTTCACACTGGCTCCTGCCGACAGTCCTTTAAATATCCTTTTAGACCGCTGCGAGCTTTTTCTATACACGCTTCTCTTTGCTGATTTTATTTTTTGCAAAAACTCTTTTTTCGATAGGAATGAAGGAATGATCATAGGGTCCTTATCATTGTTGCAATCTGATACTTTACAATGCGTAATAACAAACACCTGCAGATTATAAGCCGCAACAAGGCGTAATAACACTCGTCGTTTCCTGATGCAATGAATATATAAAATAACTTTTTGATCGTAGGTAGCAAAAGATCTCACCACCGCTCTCAGTCCCGATGCATTTATGTCATTGTATAACACGGCATGATTTTCTGCCGCCTCATTCAATAAATGCCTGGCCCCCTGCAAAAAATACACATCGTCGGTAATTATGTTGATGATGTTCAAAGCTATTAAACTCCGGTTTAATATTTATTTATAAACAATATAAATCACCGACCACCAGCCTGTTAATCACAGAAGTCAAAAACAAAGTAAAAAACCAATATAAACAAGAGGCTGCATGAGAAACCAAATGGGTAATTCCCTGCAGGTTTAAGAGGTTAAGAAACTTAAATCATATAAAATGGCGGGGGGGACGTCGTTTAAATTTTCAATCGTTCAAGGCCGTGAGCAGACATCATAACCGAGTATGGTCATTTAGAATGGCACCCCGGTCGTCAACATAGTAGAACTGAATCTCGCTGGCGCTCGTCACCGGTATATTCCCCGAAAGAGCATAACGGCGCTGACTAAAAGGCGCGGTCATCATATCCATTTCCCGCTCAACATGCCGTTGCGTTTTTCCGTGACGAACAATAATGTCCGTAAACGATATATGCCAGGGCGTGGGATTGTCGCACTCCACGTACCAGCGCCCGCCTTCTTGTACTGCCCGGAATTTAAGACGTGCGGCCGCACTCTCGGGAGCGGGAGAGAGACCTTGTGGACGATAAAATATTTTTAACTGGGTGTTCATTGCCAGCTGCAGCCGGGATTGCTCCGGCATATTTTTACTGACGGGCGGAATTTCATAGAGGTTAATCCAGAACACGCTCTCGCGGTCTCGTGGCAAAGGCGTCTGGTTATAGACAATCCGCAGCCCCTGTATTCCTTCCGGCTGCAGGCGAAACACGGAAGGCAGCACAATAAAAGGCGCCCCCGTATAGGCCGGATTGCCGCTGCCGTCATCAACCCAGCTCTGCACAATGACCGGCCAGGAATTGGTATTAGCCAGCATCAGGCTGATTTCCCGGGTTCCTTCGGTATAGATGACTCGCGTGCCGCTCGCTATCAGTCCGGCATAAACGCGTAATGGCGCGAGAAACATTATCAACAGCACCGATATCCAGCCAACGCGGCGAAATTTGTTCACTGTATTTTCACCAGAACATAGGCTGTGGCATAAACTTTACCGGGGGTGACCGCCTGGCCGTCCAGTTTCTGCAGGGTGGCTAAAAATGTGCTGCTGTAGTGCGTATATCCCGCCATGGTGCTTCCAGCGTTATCGGCCGCCTCCAGTACCGGATACCATCCGGCATTTTCGCCACCGGGCGTGGTCAGGGATACCGTCCCCGGCTGACCCACGAAGTTCATTCTTTTCCCCTGCGCATTCTGCAGGGTAATTCCCACGCCCCGGGCCATGTTTTCGCCAAAATAATCATCAGAGACCAGATGCGTCACGCCGCCGCTGCCGTTCACCAGCCCCAGCGTGCTGGCCGCGCTGTATGACCCCGGGGAAACCTGAATACCAATCGCCGTCTGGCCTGCAGCCGTACCCGACTCGGCTGAATCACTGCACTCTACCTGCACGGTGAAGCTGGCGCTGGCGCTCCCCCCCTGTTCGAGTTCAGCAATAGAAATTGTGCGAAATAAAACCTGCGGGGTGGCATTGCGCGCCACGCAGGTAGGCAGGGAATAGAGGGTGTTCGCCAGCCGCATGCCGTAGCCAAAGCCGTTATCCGCTCCCCAGAAATCGTAGTTATAGGCGCTGTCCTCACCCGGGAAATCGCGTGCGAAACTGAAGCTGACGCTGCTGTCGCCGGACAGCTGGATGTAGGCGTTGGGCTGAGTCATGACGGAATTTTGACAGTAATAGTTACGCCCCGTCGCGGAAGCATAGCCAATACCAACCCCATCATCATTGTTGTTACCACAATAGGCCGATGCGGCGGAGGTTCCCGGCAGGCTGCTGATCCGGTACAGCTCGGCGACCAGAGGCGGGATATCCTGCAGGCGGATCTGAATCCTCCCCGTTGAGCTTGTGGCGTATGATGTGATGGGAACCTTCTGCCAGTGGCGGGTCAGCGTGACGCCGGACATGGTCTGTCTGATCCCGACGTAGGCGAACCAGGTGGCATAGACGTCGCTCAGGCCGTCGACCGTGCCGATATCATAAAAACCGCCGACGCGATCGTCGCCATTCGTGGCGACCAGAAAATAGATATTGGGAAGATCCGCGGCATCACATTCCCAGAGTACCGAAGCGCCGTTAGCCCCGCCGTGAGTGTAATTCGTTGGCGGCACCACGATGCTGGCCAGCATGGTACCGACCGGCTGCAGATAAGTATCCGTCAGGTTAATTTTCCCGAACGGTATCTGCGCGACATAGGAGTCTTCGGTCTGGGTAACCAGGGTCAGGGAACAGCTGGCGCCGGCCCGGAGGCTGAAAAGCGTCAGGCAGGCAAACAGCAAGTTAAGCAGGAAAGTTCGTCTTTTCATCATCATTATCTTCATCGCTGCGCATCAGGCGTCTGTCGGCAGACTGCGCTGAGTTTTGTCAGGTGCCGGGTGGTTTCTTTGGGGTTTATGCGGTAGGCCAGACGGCAGCGATCCCGCTCGTCGTCACCCCAGCGAACGATCAGCTCTCCCTCAGCGTGCTCCGTACGTAAATAGAGCTGTCCGTTCTGTCCGGCCATACCGATAATCGTCCCGTCCGGTTCAGTGACATCCGCCCCGAGCGGGACCGGCTCTCCGTCTGGCAGACGAGCATTAATCAGCATGGCATGGCCCGTCCTGGTGCGGAATACCACCCTGACGGCAGCGCCGGCCACCGGCGCGACCCGCCGCTCGCTGTCAACCAGTTCTGCGTTGCCATCAATTCCCTGGGGATCGAGCGTTACCCTGCTGTAACGATAGGGTGTGACGGAGGGCACCAGGGCGTAGCCCTGGCTGTCAATAATCGACTGGCCGGAGTTATATACGCTTGCCCCTGAAGCGCCTTTAGCCTCAACCAGCGCGAAGGTGTCGCTCAGATAAGGTCCGAACGTCACGCCGCCAGAATGAATGGCGAGCGCCCCCTGCGCATTACCCGACGCCTGCCAGTACCCCTCACCCCGGGAGGCATTGAGCCCCACGCTGACGTTGGGCAGCCGTTTTTGCAGGCCGCCGCTTATCGTTGTCTGATGATACTGCTGGTCGCGCATCACCCCCAGGTTATAACTCAGCGTCCGGGCATCATCGATCATGCCAGAGGTATTGCTCTGAAACTGGTCGCCGCCGCCGGAGGCGTGGGTCCAGGAGTTGCTGACAATCTGGGTGTTATTTTTATCGCTGAATCCCAGCGGAAAGGAGACGGATACTGCGGTCACGGTTTCCTTTCTGCCGGCCTCATAGCTCCCGCCTGCGTGCTGGCGGGAAAGGGAAATGTTGAAGCTCATACCGTTATGAAAACTGTTGCTGTAACCCGCCTGCAGCTGCGTATCCCGGCTCCGGCCGTCCCGGTAATTCTGCGTGGAGCCTGAGAGATAAATATTGCCGAAGGAACCAAACCCCTGGTTAAGGGAGATATCAAACCGGGATTGTTGCTGCCAGGAGGTGGAGGTCCAGCGATCGTGGTCGCGCATGGCTTTTCTTACGCCCAGGACGTCACCAAGTTCGCGATAGCCTGAGGTCGAATAGCGGTAGCCCGCCAGCGTCACGGTGGTTGCTGTCGGCTGGAATGTTTTACTCCAGGAAATGTGGGCCATGTAGCCCTTCACGTCATCGCCCTCCGGCATCCCCGCACGGGAGGCGGTGATGTCCAGGCCCAGAGCGCCTACAGAAGAGGCGTAGACCCCACCGCCAATGACCGCCTGATAGTCATCCGCGATCCGCAGTCCCGTATTGAGCGTCAGGGCATTGCTCAGCCCGTACTGCCAGGTCAAGTCGCTGAACAGAGAGTTATCGCCAGCGTCAACGGTACGCCCGACAGCCAGTCCATAGCGTGAGATCCTCGGACGCATGGACTCCGGTACGGCGGAGAACGGCACGCTGAACCGGCTTACGCTGCCGTCGGCCCCAGTGACTTCAACATCCAGATCGCCGCTGTAGCTGGTCGGATAGAGATCGTTAATATCAAACGGGCCGGGAGCGACCGTGGTCTGGTAAATCTGTCGCCCGTTCTGGGAGACCGTCACCTTCGACGTACTGCCTGCCACTCCGCGAATGGCCGGGGCATACCCTCGCATGGAATCCGGCAACATTCTCTCATCGGTGGCCAGGCTTATCCCCTTATAGCTCAGACCTGAAAACAGACGCCCGGTCGTGCTCAGTTCACCGGCGGTAAGCTGGCTGTTGAATGCCGGCAACGGGCGCTGCAGATACCGGCGGAGGGTATTCCAGTTTGCGCCCGAGTCACGATTCCACTGTACATTTGATAACTGGCGGAACTGCCACATCCCCAGATTTATCCCGCCGTTCATGGACAGCCAGCCGGAGTCCAGGTCCCGGGCGTTATTACCGGAGTAAGAGACGTGATAATAGTTTGTGATGTAGTTAATAAATCCCAGAGAACTGCCGGCTTCCAGTTCGCCGGGATCAACATAGCCGCGCGGCCGGATATTCATGTCAGCCTGCGGTATACTCAGCTCGAGCCGCAACCGGGATGTGTCAAAATGGCTGCTGCTGCCTTCAATCAGCGAGCTGAGGGAGAGACAGGTGTTGTTCTCTTTTGCGCCGGCAGGCAGACCGTTGCGGGGCGCAATCCCGGCTGCCGCAAGCTGACCGGGCGTCAGGCACGGCCGCACCTGCCCGCTTTCTGTTTCACTGAAGGTAATATTATCGCTGCTGACGAATCCACCATTCACGTAAACATCTACTTTGAAGTTGCCGGGGGCAATATTTCCCGGTTTGCTCAGCCGCATCAGCGCGGTTTCACTGAAACGACCGCCGCGAAACAGAGCAGGGTCAAAAGTATAATCATTTTCTTCAGCTATCCCTGCCGCTCCGGTAATACTCGTGCCGGAAGCAAACGTTACGGAAGCGGGGATTAAAAGGGTCAGGAGAAATAACCTGATACCTGCCATGGGATATTCGCTCAAATAAAAACGCATTACAATCGACGCTCAGTCACAATATCCACCCCATAGTCGTTAACAAGCACAAGACGTAAAAGAAGGCCTCTGAGGCTGGTTATTTCTGACGACGGGGTAACGACCAGTCCGGATTTAGGTGAAATCATCACCCCTTCCGCGAGGCGAATATCCTTTCCGTTGCGGACAAGCGTGGCCCGACGAACAGAGGCGTGATATTCGCTCTGGTTTACTATCCTGATCTGCTTACCTTCCATGCTGAGATGGATATGCTCTGACGTTTTTTCCGGATGCCCCGAAAGCGACGCCGGGCGGTAGAAAACTTTCACCCGATTAGTGATGGCGAAAATTAACTTATTTTGTTGCGTCGTTCCGGCTTTTAACGACGGCAGCTGGCTGAAATTAAAATAGAAGACAGATTCCCGATCGCCCGGCAACGGCTCTCCGGAATAGGTCAAACGGACAGACTGACCGCTATGAGGCTCCATACGAAAAACCGGCGGAGTGACTATAAACGGGGCAAAACCCTCCGGCGTTCCATTGTCAATCTGTACCTGTACAATATAAGACTGAGACTCCTGGTTGGTTAACTGGAGCGTTTTATCTTTGGCGCCTTCCGGATAAATAATTCGCGTACCCGTTAATATCACGCCTGCATTTGCATAGCCGGTAAAACCGAATATCAACAGAACAAACAATCGCAGTATCAATCGCATCGGGAAAATATTCCGCAAGATTATTTTAATATTAATATCATTTACTTTTTAAAACACAGGCCGGGTATACGGCCTGTGTTTTTATAAACTCAGAGGTAGCTCAGGGTATATTCCGCTACGGCAGTAATCGCACCCGGCGTAGCAGAAGCGGCATCAATAACATAATATTGTGCCCCAAAGGAGTGACTGGTGGAGGTATCTCCCTCGGGTAAAGAGAGGCCTGCAACATCGGTTACTCCTGACAGCACGACAGGCGTCGTTCCGGCATCGGTGGTGGTCAGCTGGATACCATAACCGACCGCAGCATCAGTGACTGCGCGGTTACCCAGCGTACCGCTGGCGCTGTCGACATCAAACCCCAGGAAACGGGTTTTAATCAACTGAGGGCCCTCGCCTGCCGCCGGGGCAGTACAGCCGCTCACCGTCACGGTAAATGGCGTCAGCCCGGCGGTCTGTCCATTCGCCAGGTTTCCGCCAAAGTCAGCGGTAGAGACTGTCGGTAACAGAACAACGGAGTTTGTCTCACCATTGATGCTGACCGAGCAGGTCTGGCTGGTGACTTCGCCCTGGAATGTGACCGTCGGCGTTACCGCAAATGCAGACCCGGATAATGCTGCAAATGAAAATAAAGCCAGCATTGTTTTAATAGAAGTTTTTGTGTTCACTTTTTCCTGTCCTTTGTTTATTGATTGTTTATTGAAATATTTTATGTAGTGCCTAGAATCAATCGTTTCCATGCACTCTGGATTTAGAGTGCCCCCTGGTAGTGACGCCATACTGATGTGATAAAAGTGACTTAAAATTCATAAATCATCTATAATATTTCCTCGTGAAAATCATCAAGAACCCACAATTACCATGGCTGTTCAGGCCTGTGCGCTGGAAGATTCTTATGATGCGGGAAGATTCCTGGTCGGGGTAGTTTATTAACTAAAAATGAATTCAAAATACAATTAAAACAATGAGTTAAAAACCATAACAAAATTTCATCATTAGTTGTCAAAATTATTTTTTTGGCGAATTTTCATATTTTTCCGGGCTCCAGTGAGAGAAAATATTTAAGGTTAAAGGTTTGGAATTTGTTTCATAAATTTTAGTTTTTGGTGATTTTTATGGTTAAATACATCTTGAATAAGCAAGTTATTTTCCTTCCTGGTGAGAAACAATTGTTATCGATAAAGGATGGAACCCGATTTACGATACTTAAGAGTAGTGCCCATTGCCTGGAGTTACTTCTGGAACGGCAGGGACAGCTGGTATCGCACTCTGATTTAATGGTTGCAGGTTGGGGTGAGGATGCTAAGCGTACGGTATCAAATTCGGCTTACTATCAGTCCTTTGTTAATTTACGCAACGTATTAAAAAAACTGGGTTGCCCGGATAACATTCTGTTGACTATTCGTGGCAAGGGTGTGCGGCTGAATGCCTACATTGCCGTGGAAAAGTATGAGGATAATCCACAAAATTCGATAGAGCGTATCCACTCAATCTCAGACGATCGTAATATCTTTCCCGTTACAGATAACCGGTATCAGGATGACCAGCTAGCGGATAAAAAAGGCATACAAACCGGTGAAATTTTCGCGCAGCCTGACACAGTAGCACCGCTTACGCCTGAAAATAAAAAACCCATCAAAATGATCTCGTATTGTCTGGCAATTTTCCTTCCATTGATAGGTTTGTTCGCCTTTTTTTTATATCGTTTCCCTTTTCATCAGGAATTCATTATCGAAGGTTACTCGCATATCAACGGCACGCCACCTTGCTACTTTGCCAATGCCAGAAATATAAATAACGATTTTGCCATTAACTTTATTCATGACGAAGGGTTAGTGTGTAATAAAGACATTAAATATTTCATTTCATATTTTTCAACGTCACCACGGTTAACCGTGTTTACGTGCGGAAAGGAAGCGTCTTTAAAATGTGACTCAACAACTTACATTGTGGCAAAAAATGAAAAAAATTAAATGGCTCGCTTTCTTATTGTTCTTTACAGGGTTACCTCAACAGGTTAACGCCAATGCTAATAACAAAATCGTTTGCGAAGCGAAACACTCTTTATATCATGGTCAATTTGCAATTAAAGCAACTTACCGGTTTATCATGAATGATAACAGCGGCGTTATTTTGATTAATGGTACCGCGCACCTTGGTCCGGAACGATATGCGATAAGTCGCGAAGTCTACTTTAATTATAAAAGACAAAGTGGTGATGACTATCTTCTCACCAGCCAAAGAGTCTATACCAATCCGATTGATACGTTGCCGGAGTTATTAGCGCAACAACACTACCCCTCTTTTTTCCTTAAAGAAAATAAAAAGTTAAACTTCCTCATTAATTCCGTTAATCAAACAGACTATATCATCAGCTTTGTCAGCACGCCTTTGTTTTATTGCAATGGGGAATAATACAGACGGAAACTCAACGATTTTTTTAAGTTATAGCAGGTTCTTACTATTAGATAACCTGGAGTAAACCCAAATATAATTTTATAAAAAACCATATTTGGGTTCGCATCACTCCGAAATGCTCACTCTTGCGCTAACAATGTTGTGCTGGCAGGCTTGATCTGCGGCAGTTTCATCACAGTACACCGCGTCATCCCCCCTGCGGCATGCTGCTCTGCCTGCTTCGTCGCTATTTATTTCTTCCGCCCCCGCCCCCGCCCCGGCGACGTCACCAGAATCATGCGGGTTAGCCCGCTCAAGTGATGCCCGGGTCAATCCTGGTCAATGTTCAACCACAGCCGTCACGCTTATGCAGCCCGGCGTGAGGAAGGGATGCGCGACGGAAACATCCGTTACTGCGGCGCGGGGAGGGATGGGGTAAAAAAACAGGGTTCAACTCTCTTTCGCCATAATGGTTGCGGTATAGGTTCGCCAGTTTCCGGAATCATTGATCACCGCATAGTTTACCGTCGTTCCCACGGCCGGTGCCTGAGAGAGCACCACATCCCGCCGCTCATACGGCGCGAGCATGATGTAACCGCTCCTGATTCCTTTTGTTGCCGTTACTGTCAGGCTCATATACCACGGCGTTGGGTTGGTTATCGTGATGCCCTGCGAAGCGATGCTGAAGCGCAGTTTCTGTTCATCATTGGCGGTGGGCGCCTTTAAACCGGTCGGACGAATAAATACCTTCAACCGCAGCCGTAGGGGTAACACTAGCTTGCGGGTAGAGCTTTTCGTCGCGCTCAGTTCGGGCGGTATCTGGTAAATGTTGAGCCAGAACAGGCTCTCCCGATCCTCTGGCAGACTGCGCCGCGAGCTCAGCATCACGCGAAGTGTTCTCAACTCATCCGGCTGCATTTTAAAGACGGGCGGCAATACCACCAGCGGCGTACGGCTATTATCGGGTGAAGAGGCGGTCTCTCCGGCGTCGGTCCAGACTTGTAACAGCATTGGCGTTACGCTGTCGTTTGCGAGCGTCAGCGACTGGGCAATATCGCTAGCGGCGAATACGAGCCGGGTTCGGTCAACGTTAACCGCAGCAAACGGCGCGGAATTGACGCCTGCCAGCAACAGCAGCGCTAACACCGCCTTACTGAAAACTAACCACTGCCTGTAACTGCGCATTCACGCTCCCTACCGTTACCGGTTGTCCACCGAGCGCCTCAAGGGAGGCGGTAAAATCACCATGCCAGACCTCTACCGAACCACGGTCTTTTTTGCTCGTTAGTACGGTGAGCTCTTTATATCCATACCAGCCACGGGAGTTGCCCGTCCCGGTACTCACTTTGTCCGGCAAAAGGTTAAGCGGCACACCGCCCTGATCGTAAATCCGTATTCCTACTCCGGAAGCCACGCCCTTTCCGCCATAATGCGTGTCCAGTAACCAGGTCAACCCACCGCCGGTGGTCGTCAGGCCAAGGCGGCGCGCGGCGGCCACGGCGCCGGGCTGATTGACTAAAAAACCCAAGGCTACGTTAGCGACACTAGTGGTGGGATGAGTCGAGGACATCGCGCCAGCTTCGCACTCCAGCGTTATGCTGAAAGGCGCTTCGCTGCTTTCGCCAGAAGAGAGCGCCTCCGCTGTAATGGTAGGAAGCAGCACCGTCGCGGGATAATCTTCAATGGAGCAGGCCGCGCCGCGAATATAGGTGACCTGATTGTAGCTACTCCACGCACCGGGCCAGGATTCGGGCCAACCATAATAACTTGAAGCATGATCCATACCGGGTTGAATAGCGGAGGTCAGTAAGCCAGGCCCCTTGAATGCGATATAACCGCGCGGCTGGTTATAGGTGTCTTTGTTAATTCTGTCGTTAAAAATATATTGATCCGAGGCGGCGATTTTAAGCATCTCATACAGGACATTACTAAATGCGCCTGCGGGAATATAAATTGCGCGATCGTCCTGAAACCAACTATCCGCAGTGAGCTGGCGCTGCTTCCAGAAGCGGCTATAGTATTCGCCGGTACTCAGATTCGTCATGCGTACCGCGACGTTACGTTCCGCGTCATAGTAGGCTCCCTCCACTTCTTTCGCCCGACGCCCGCCAACAAAGTAGTTATCGCCGTTGGTTGAATACAGTTCATACAGCTTCCCGGCGTCCTGCAAATCACAGCGGTAAAGCACCTGCTTTGCCGTATAGGGCGTCTGAACGCCTGCAGTGAGGAAATTACCCACCGTACTGGCAAGCACGGTGCCGGAAGGCTGAAACTTATTATTCGCGCTAACGCTAATGACTGACGGCAGACCAAGATGACCGATATTGTCATCAAAGGCGCCGCGCCAGAAGCGCGCGGTATAGCCTGCTTTAATCGCCGCCTCCGAAAGGAAACTATTATCCGTCACTTTAACGCAGTTAGCCCAGGACGCGGTGCTGAAAAGCAGGGTAGCAGCAAGTAGCAGCGTTTGGCGAAGATAACACATGAGACTATTCCCTCTCGCAGGTCGTTGTAAGATAAATCACGTTTTCAGGCGAATGTAGATCGAACTGGTAGGGCACATGGCAACGTCGATCGGTCCCTTTTCCCCAACGCACCAGCAATGAGCCTGAGGGAGTGCTGATACGGGCATAAACCTGCCCACCCTGCCCGACCATCCCAATGACGGCCCCTTCGCTGTTAATGACCTCGGCCCCCATCGGCGGGATGCCGCCATCCGCCATTTTCACCGCGATAAGCACCGCTTTGCCGGTAATCGTGGAGAAGTTCACCCGCGCGATCGCGCCGGCATAGGGAACAACTTGTTGGCTTCCCCCCGTCAGTTCAGCATCGCTGCGCATCTGGCGAGTATCGAGTGAGACGTTGTTGCGACGATACGGAGATAGCGCAGGTAAAATGGCGTAACCGAAACTGTCGATTACCGCCCCCTGACCGTTCTGGACGACTGCGCCCTGCGCGCCATCGGCGTGAATTAATGCAAAAGTGTCGCTGGCGTAAGGACCGAGCGTCACGCCACCGGAATGCAGCACCAGGGTCCCGGAGGAGCCCAGCGCCACCTGCCGATAGTCCTTTCCCTGGTCGTAGCCCGCACGCAGCGCGCCAAAACGGGTGTTTTGCTGGAGATTACCGCCGAAAGTCGTCGATGCCCCTTCGTCCCCATTGCGATAGCGCTCATAGCCGCCATAAACAGACCAGGAGAGTTCGCTCTGCTCGCCACGGGTCCCGGTCATCGACAGGGTTGAAGAGTGATTCGCGCGCGACTGGTTATAGTTCATCGCTACGGATGTCGGGCTATCGCCCCAGTCAAATGGAATGGAGAGAGTAAAAGACAGCGTCGTCTCGGTATATTTTTGCCGCTGGCTCAGATCCTGCGGTTCGTTAACGCTGCGGTAGAAGCGGCCATAGTCCCAGGTGGAACGCTGCCTGGCGAGGTTAAATCCATAACTCACTTTTCGCCACTGGTTGCTGTAGCCTAGCTGCAGCTGCGTGATCCGCGACTGATTATTGTAGTAATCGGCGGTACTGGCGCTGAGATTGAGCGTACCTGAATGGCCTAAGGGCTGGCTGACGGTCGCCGAAAGGCGTTGACGTTGATGCAGCGTATCGGAGTAGTAATCAATGCCGTTTTGCGCCTGTCGACGTACGCCAAATACATCCTCCAAATCGCGGAATCCACCGGTTGAGTAGCGATAGGCCGCCAGCACCAGATTCGTGCCTGTGGAAAAGGTCTTGCTATAGCTCAGCTCCGCTCGCCAGCCCTGCTGACGGTCATTATGCTCCACTCGCGCGCCAGACCAGGTGGCGTTCATGCCGAATGCGCCAAGGCGGGTCGCCCATACGCCGCCGATCAGCCAGGCCTGATAATCATGCGCCAACCGCGATCCGAGGTTAAGAGTGAGATTATTATTTACCCCGTGCTGCAGCGTCCCCTCAAGGAAGCGGTTGTCGATGCGGTAGTACTGGCGGACCTTGCCAACAGCAAAAGAGTAGTGCCAGTTGCCTGGTCGCACCGAGTCGGGAACCGCAGAATAGGGCACGGTAAAGCGCGATACTTTTCCGTTAGCCTCAATCACTTCAACCTGCAAATCACCCTGATAGCGGGTGTTGTAAAGATCGTCAATAGCGAACGGTCCGGGCGGAAGATGGGTTTCATAGATAACTTTGCCCAGCTGTTTGACGACCACCCGCGCGCTGCTTGCCGCCACGCCGCGTACCTCTGGCGCATAGCCGCGTTTGCCCTGCGGCCACATGCGCTCATCCGTGGCGAGTTTCATACCATTAAACGACAGGCTGCCGAATAAACTGGAGTCAGTGTAGTTATCGCCAAACGTCAGGATGCTGTCGATTGCGGCGAGTGGTCGCTGCACCCAACTGCGTACGCGATTGTAATGCCAGTCGCTACCGCTCTGGTTGCTGTCGGCATAGCGCAGGTTACCCTGATGGCGGAGCTGCCACAGTCCAATGTTGCTGCCAGCGTTGATCCCGCTCCACAAATACTGGTAGCGGAAGTGCTGGTGGGTGTTGTCCGTGTGGGTCCAGTTGGTGTTATGGCGTAAAAACAGAGCCAGCGCGCCGCTGTCCCACTGCGAAGGCGGAAGATAGCCGCGCGGCTTGTGTATCAGCTCGCTCATCGGCAGCGTAAGCCGGAGCTGTAGCATCGCGCTATCAAATTGCCATTCGCCCTGGGATACCCATTCCCTGAGCGGACGACAGCTATTTTGAGGCGCTTTGTCCGGGAGCGATTTTACCCGAGCGGCCTGCATCAGCGATAACGGAAGGCAGGGCTCCGTGCGTTGTTCGCCATTAGCTGGAGTAAAGCGGATCTTTACGCCGGATTTTAGCAGCGAGCCATTGACCATAACGTCAACCAGATACTCTCCGGCGGGCGTACCGGGTCCGTTAACGCTCGCCATACCTTGCCCGTAAGCCGTCCCCTGCAGCAGAGAAGGATCAAAATAGTATTCTTCGCCAAAAGCCTGACCGGAGCAGGCTACGGCTAAGAAAACGAAGATGTTTTTGCGACAGAACTTAACCTTCGGCGACATGATAACGCTCGCTTATCCTTGCACCCTGGTCGTTAACCAACGTCACAGTGACGGTACCGTTAAGCGAGTTGGCGCTGAATTTTCCAGGTATCCAGAAAGTACGGCTGGAGAAAGGTGGAACCATTTCGACATTAAGCTGACGTGATACGCCGCTTGCCGTCACGCTCAGGTTGCTGAGGGATGCATACCAGGGCTGCGGGTTGCTGATAACAATACCGGCACCTTTTCGGGCATTACGCACTACGGTAACGTGCAGCTTTTTAGCCAGATTGCCCGGTGAACCAATCCCTTCCGGCCTGTAAAAAAGTTTGATCCGCGTCCGTAACATCACCAGCACTTTATTCTGCTGACGGCCGCCGATATTGGCCGGCGGTACCTGCAATGCATTGAACCAGAAGACAGATTCACGATCGGGCGGCAGCGCTTTACGCTGGCTATACACCACGCGCACCACCTGGCCTGCTTTTGGCTGGATACGAAATACCGGCGGCGTCGAGATAAAAGGAATGCCGCTCGCGTTCTCTGGCCCAATACGCATATCGCCATCGTCAAACCAGGTTTGTACGACATAGGGAAAGTCATCGTTATTTTTTAGCTGTACATCGACAGAGGGTACGGTCGACGGGTAGATAATCCGACTGCCTACAATGGTGACGCTGGCCCATACCGCGGCAGCGGGAAGAAACAGGAGTAGCAGCGCCATCAGATAGCGCAGCCCTGAACGGGTAGCATCCTTTTTCATTGCAACAACTCCATTGCTATCAAAAGGGTCCGACGACAAGCACCGGACCAGGAAGCGTTTTTACAGGTAGGAAACGGCGTACTGGAGAGTGGCTTCGACCGTACCAGCCGATGCCGCGCCGTTGGCGTAATACTGCGCGGCATAAGTGGCGCTGGCTTCCGTCTCTCCCGGCTTCAGCTGCAGATCGCCTTCACCTTTGAAACCGTTGGTCAGATTGATAACTTTCTCAGCCGTATCGAGAATCTGGACTTCTACGTTGGCGGCGTCCCCGGTATTTCCAAGATTACCGTTGCTGGTCACCTGGTTACCGACAAAAACGGTAGAGATTTTGGTCGGTTTATCGGCATTACCCGTACAGCCGGTGAGACCAATATCGAATGTCACCTGACCTGCGGTATCGCCGCCTTTCGCCAGTTCTTTGGCACTCACCGTCGGCAGAATAACTACCGGTTTTGCCTGATTACCGTTAATGGCTACAGAACAGGTTTCATCGGAAACTTCACCACGAAAGGTAATGGTATTATTGGACATCGCAAATGTACTGGTAGAAATAAAAAGTGAGGCTGTAAGCAAAGCCAGTGTCGTTTTCTTGAACATGGTCGTTTATTCCTTTATTGCTGTTTGTTTTCAACTAACGCTACTCGCTCTGCTAATAAAGCAGATAAAGCAAACGTCCTTTGGTTGAGGCCAAACAAAATAGCTTGTCGCCGGGCAAGTTTTATTGTGCGCCCCTCTGAAACAGGGCGTATAGCAACTGGCGTTATAGCCCCGCGGCGCTATCATGTTTAAGGCCAATCTTAGAAATAATTTTCGGAAAAGAGCTTCCTGACGTGCTGAATAACCCTTAAATTTTCCTTACTTACCTGGCATGCGGAAATTCATAAATTCAAATACCGGTAAGAAAAATTCACAAAAACCAAATAACCACATGATTTAAAAGGAAGTAAACTAAATAAAAAACATTTTTAGCATCAGTATGAATGTCGTCACAGAAGACTACTGATGCAAAGAGGGATGAAATCCTCCTGCCCCATGTTAATATAGCAAGCGACAGCAAAACGTATTAAAGATCGGGTTTACCATGGATGAGAAATCGTTACTAATAGCTAAAAAGGTGATATTTGATAGCGCTAAAATGACATTAACCAACGGTGATAAAATCATTAAAATTTCAGAATCGGAGACAAATTTACTCCTTGCCTTCTATCGCGGAATATATAAAAAGGAAGATATTATTAATTTTGTCTGGAAGAACCGTGCGGGTTGTGTTTCCGAATCGAGTTATTACAAGCTCATTAACCAGATGCGGAATAACTTTGTTCTTGTTGGCCTGAATGCGGCCGATATTGTTACGCGACCACGAATTGGCGTCTCGTTATCATTGGCGTTAGAACCCATCAAAAAAGAACCTACGCCACGATGCGAAAACGTCAGGGATGCAGGGTGCGAAAAAGATAGCCAACGGGCTCTCACGCCGGACGTTAAAAAGATTTCAGCCAAAATACGCCCTCTCGTCCTGACCATTACACTGTTGTTGTTAACGGGTGTTGCGATGCTATTTCAGCATGCGCCAGCGCAAAATAAACACAACAGTAGCTTCAGGATGCTCGGTAATGAGGATGACTATATCTTCTTTAAGATGGCTACCGATAAAGTGACATTTAAGGAGGTGGTTTCGGCTTATCACACCCTGACGCTGCCGCTATCTCGCCAGAACGGACATTATCTTTATTATCTCCGCGAACCGAATATGAATCTTTTTTTGCAGTGTCTGAACCCTGTTGAAACGGCGGTACCTAAATGCATTACCATCAAAGAACGCTACTAGTCATCCTGTGCGGTCTGCTCTGCGGATGTATCATGCTGGCAACGCTGGTATATCAAGGAGCCAGGCGCGATGCAGACGAAATACATAATCTTATTTGCACTGCCAAATCAACTATTTATATAAAGCCGAGAGAGCTCATACTGAACGGAACTTTGGTGCTGGATCTTAAGTCGAACCGCATTGCTATTCATTATTCCGTGCAGGATCAACGGCGAGAGCAGCGGTTATTCTTTCAGGATGTTGCAATCACCCCGCTTAACCGCACCGGCATGAAAACCTACACCTTTCGGGTTAAAGCCGTGCACAAATTTAATTCTGATACGACGGGTGAGATGTTTTCCTGGCTGCGTCTCCTGCAGCCGGCAACCGAGAATGAGCTGACGATAAATAAAATCGGTCCGAGGGCCTATCTTTTTTCACTGAACCGGCAGATCTATAATTTCTGCACCACCAGCGGCAGCGCTAAAGCATAATGAGTATAGCGACCATCGAGACAGCCGCGCATCCCTTCGTGAATGAGAGACAAAGCCAGTGAAACTAAAGCTATCTTTTGTGATTTGTTCAGTGCTTGTGCCGCTGGTCGTGATGATTATATTAGCGCTGCTGGTCAGCGTACTACAGTTTAAACAGGACGTCGCCCTGAGCGCGAATACCTTATTACGTTTCAGTAACGATGTATCAACCGCCTCATGGCGGGTCACCGCAAAAACCGTAAAAATAGCGGACAGACCCTGCGCTGAAATGCTGTCGGAGCTTAACCGAACCCGCGCCTTTACCCCCTATATCCGCGATATCGGTCTGCTGGAAAACGGCAACCTGCTCTGTTCCTTTGTTACCAGGGAGCAGGCGCACCCTTTTCCTTTGCCGCCGGGTAAAACGCTCCCGACGCCGTTACCTGCCAGATGGGTCCGTTCATTTGACTTGATGGCCGGAGGACCAGGCAGACCCGCGGTGGTTTACACGGAGCAGGTGACGGCGCAAAAATCAGCGTTTGTCATCGTCGATTCTCGCTATATTCAGGAACTGATGGATGTCCTCGCAGAGGAAAGAGCCGCCGTATTCAGCCTGCGGTTTGGCGAGGGCGATAGGATTATCAGCCAACCAGCGCAGCGTGACAGAATAGTGATGACCCAGCATTTCGTCACCGCCGACGGTAAGATTTCGCTTACCGTCGGCGCGCCTCTCGCGGCATTGATGGCTCTGTGGATGAAATCTCTGCTTATCTTTATCCCTCTCTCGCTTTGCTTCTCATTTATGACCCTTTTTCTTTACCGACATTGGGCCCAGAAACGGCTATCCATGGCCCGAGAAATCACCCGCGGTATGAAAAACGGGCAGTTCACAGTGCATTATCAACCTGTATTTAACGTCAGCCGCGCTCATTGCGGCGGCGTGGAGGCATTAATGCGCTGGCCCCTTCCGGATGGGAGTTTTATTACTCCCGACATCTTCATCACCGCGGCAGAAAACGAAGGGATGATCGTTCCGCTTTCGCGTCACTTATTTAAGCTCATCGCCCAGGATGTCGAACGGTGGCAGGTTGCCGGGGATTTTTATATCAGCGTAAATATTTCACCTGAACATCTGGTGCATGAGAGTTTTATTGCCGATGTTGAATCGCTACTGGCAAGCTTAGGGAAACTGCGCCTCATGCTGGAGCTCACCGAACGCAGCCTCATTGTCCAACCGGCTTTAGTGTCAGATAAGCTCATGCAGCTGCGTGAGAAAGGCGTACTGATAGCGATTGACGATTTTGGTACCGGCTACTGCTCGCTTTCTTACCTTCAGCAGCTTCCGGCTGATTATCTGAAAATCGATCGTACTTTTGTCGATACGATTGATACCAGCGGCAGCGACGTGCCCATTCTGGATACCATTATTATGCTTAGTCAAAGGCTGGGACTTAATATCGTTGCGGAAGGCGTCAGTTCAGAGCATCAGCTACGCTATATCCTCGATCATAACGTAGGTTTTATACAGGGCTATCTTTACGCAAAGCCGATGAATTCAGATGATTTTACGGTCTGGCTTGATACACGGGGCAATGAGCAAAATGAAAGGATTAAAAGTAAAAACCTTTCAATAGATCGGTAGGCGCTGAGGTAACATAATGGTTAAACCAGAACGACTCATTCTTAGCAGAAGGCCCTATGAGTAAGAATAAGTACCTAATTGATAAGAAAGTCATTCTTGATTGCGAGCGGATGACCTTATCACGCGATCGCGAAAGCTTAAAAATTTCTGAATCTGAATGCAATTTGCTCCTTGCTTTTCATCAGGGACTCTTTAAAAAAGATGATTTAATCGCCTGGGTGTGGGGACGAAAAGGTGTGGTGGTTTCCAGTGCCAGCTATTACAAATTAATCAATCAATTACGCGGTTCGTTTGAAAAAATCGGCCTTCCCAGTTCTGCGGTATTAACGCGCCCTAAGGTTGGTGTGACGCTCTCGGTAACTATCGAACCACTGCCAGATGAATCAACACCCGCAACGCAAAATAGAGCCAGCGACACCGTTGCGCCAGTTGCAGAATCGTTGCCTGAGCCAACGCAGTCTTCGCAGGCAGTTTCAAACCGAAAAGAGTGGCTATTTTTAATCTGCGCAACGCTGTTCCTGCTGATGGTCATTTATCTCTACAGCAAACGCCATCCAGACTACTTTTCTGAGCTGGGAATCTATAACGGATATACCTTTTATGGTGTCACTGAAGATAATCGGTCTCTCGAGGATGCGGTGGGGGCTTTTTCCGAACTGAGTCAGCAAGTCTATAAGCAAAACGGCAATTTCATTTATTATATTCGCGTTCCTGACACCAATATTTTTGTTCAGTGTCTGAATCAACTGAATGTTTCGGAGCCCAAATGCATCACTATCAAAGAACGGTATTAAGAGGCATTACGCTACTTATTCTGGCAGCATCTTTTGTGCTGCTGATTTTACAGGCACGCCAGCAGCGCTATCCTCTGTCAGATGCGGATTCATTTCTATGCACCACTAAAACGGTAACTTCAGTCCTGCCTGGCAATTTTCTCGCTAATGGCAATATCGTCCTCGATTTCAAAAACAAACGCATTACATTGCAGTATGACATCACCACTAAAGAGCAAATCAAAAAAGTGTTGTATCGCGATGTGTATATGAAGAACCTGCAAATGCCTGGCCCCGGCATTTATACATTTGATGTCGATTCGGTAAAAGTTTTTTCTACCGACACCGCCGGTGATTTTTTAGCACATTTTCGCGTATTGCACCCCGATGCCGCCAATGAAATTCGCATCACCAGGGTCGGTAACAGCACTTATTTGTACTCAATCAATCGGCAGATATATAACGTATGCACCGCGCAATAAACCAACGCCGCCGTGAAAATTGACATAAAAAACCAATTATATCAATGATTTATAAAATCTTACTTTTTCTGAAAACGTCGGTAAAATACATGTAAGACTAATTTCATAACTTTTACTCGCTTTTTCTGGTTATATGGCTGCCGCAATCATCCTTCTACGGTTATTGCTTATACATAAGCATTGTTCTTTTCACCAACAAGGAGCTTTACATGCAGCGTGCTTTTTCACCATGGATTATGGCAGCACTATTATTTTCGCCCTCATTAGCGTTGGCGATGGAAAACCATACCCTCTCCCTTGGCTATGCCCAAACGCATCTTAGCGCGTTAAAGAAATCTGCAAGTAAGGATCTTCGCGGGCTCAATCTAAAATATCGCTATGAGTTCAATTCTGACTGGGGTGTATTGACCTCTCTCACGGCAACTCGTCATGAAGTACAACATTACCGTTGGGACGCAGGAAAACTACATAAAGATGGCGATAATACCACTAGCTATAGTTCGTTAATGGTAGGACCGACCTACCGGATTAATGACTATGTTAGTTTATATGGTAATGTAGGTATGGCTGGTATGAAGGTCAAAAACCGTGACAATCAATCTTCCTCAGAAGATGCTTTTGCCTATGGTGCAGGTCTTATTTTTAATCCATTCACTAACCTTTCCCTGGATGTATCATGGGAAACAGCTAAATTACTTTACGTTGATACAAACACATTTGGCGTGAGCGTAGGTTATCGTTTCTAATAAATAAAGACGCCTCTGTTTATGGCAAGGAATTCATCATCTCTGACAAAAAAAAGAATATCATCACTACGGTAAGAGACGTTATAGCCCTTTTAAGTATTTATATAAAATTATTCTTATAAGCTATACACCCCTTAAATCCTCCGGGTAGAACATTTTATTGCCAGCACGATGCGCCTCAACATCCGACTGGCTTCGCACCCTATTTGATTATTTTTAGCGATTTTGATTAAGGATTTTACATGAACAAAAAATTAGTCTTTCTCTCCGCTCTTATGCTCACAGCTTGCAGCGCTAATTCCCTCCAGCACGGTGCTGAAGGCGTGCGGGTAACGCATAATGAACCGGACACTTCGTGCACCTATTTAGGCGATGTCACCGGTAGCCAGGGGAATTTTTTCACGGGAGGCTGGACGTCAAACAGCAATCTGGAGACGGGTGCCCGTAACGATCTAAAAAATAAAGCGTGGAAAATGGGGGGGAACGTGGTGGTACTGTTAACCCAAAGGGCTGGCCAAACCGGAAGCGCCTATCATGGCACAGGCTCAAGCCAGCAAACCAATGTGACATTGAGCGGAACCGTATACCGCTGCCCACGATAAAATACACTATTCTGGCTCACCATCCGGCGGCCCTGCCCAAGATATCCCTAACGCAGTTGAGATGCTCATCGACCCGTGAGCATCTCAACTGCGATTCTCGCATTGGAGAACGCATCTTGATCCAGCCTGGCTGAAGAATATGCCTAACCCCATAGCAGAAAAGGGATTTTCTCTTACAATTGCACTCCTGCCAAACTACAGATTCTGCGCTTCATATTGTTTTATGTACGGGTTACGCATCCCTCGGGCCTGACGGGACAATAAGGTAGATGGCAGAAATAGCCCATCTCGTGATTGATTCCACAGGATGGAAGGTCTCCGGTGAAGGTGAGTGTAAAGTCAAAAAACACGGCAAAGAATACCGTCGCATCTGACGAAAGTTGCACATTGCTGTAGATGCAAAAACACATGAAATTATCTGCACCGAACGTCATTGAACAACGTCACGGACGCAGCAGCCTTCTCTGGGCTTAATCTGGCAGACACACCGAAAAATCAGATCAGCCGCAGCGGACGGCGCTGATTATACGCGGTTATATCGTGATGAACTGCGCCGAAAGAAAATCAGCACCCTATACCTTCCCGAAAGGGAGCGGGTTACTGGCCGGGGGAGTATGCAGACCGGAACCATACGGTTGCAAATCAGCGGCTAAGCGGGAGCAATGCCCGTTGAAAATACGCAACAGATTTTAACCGCCATTCGATAGCGGAATCGGTGATGTAGAGAGTAAAACAACTGTTCGGTGGTGCGCTGAAGTCAGGTTGCAGAGGCTCTGGCCATAGTACGTGCGCTGAACAAAATGACGAAGGCAGGAATGCCTGAAAGTGGGCGTATTGCCTGACAACATCCTCGTTTACGGGGATGCTTACCCACAATCTGTTTTTCAACAAAGCCTGACTAAATATACCGTGTTGTGTATCTCCGTCAGGCCATCACTGGCTGTAGCAAAAAAATCGAAGATTTGGTTACAGAGAATTCATTTGAATACGATTCGATTACGTCAAGTTTAAGTCCAAAGCAGTCCAGAAGTGACAGCAGTTTCTCAACTTGACCAAAAACGCGGACATAAAGTGGGGCTATTTGCTTCCCGTTAGCATCAAATCCTTCCTCGACAGCTGTTCTTTCCAGGCAAAACGAATCCATATTCTGGAATTTGCTGATACCAGCCGCCATCTTCTTCTCATCAACAAGGTCATACTGCCAACCGCCGGCTTTTGCCATTTCGATAGCATAGGTCAATCGAAGTAGATCCGGCATATTGTGAAGATCGTCGCTGCTCATAAGCCATAAATAATGCAGTTTCTGATTCAGACGCGCCCGAACGCCAAGTCGACGCCCCTGAGCAAGTAGCCAGTCTATATGCCCAGTTAAATTTCTGGGGAATCTCTTCTGTTTTCTGGCATCGGCCAACCAGCGGATCAGAAATATGTTTTCCTGCGCCTCGGTAACAACAAGCCGATCGTGCCGCTGAAGGCCGAGAGCCACCAAAGCGCACCAGGCTAAATGTCCAATATTGACGAAAGAAGAATCTTTGTTCATGCGCAAAAGAACCAACGACATTAATGCTAAAAAGGAAACGTCCCTTCAAGGGACGTTTTCTGCCGATTACTCAAGGTCAGCGTGTCTCTTAAACATCGTTTCGCTGGTTTCGCCGAGCTGGGCCATCAGCTCAAGCACGATTGCGTCATAGGCGATAAAGCAGAGCTGCTCAAAAGCCGATCCCATAGGCTGTGAAAAAGCATCGTCTTCACGCTCGTTGTCTTCTTTCACGGTTCCAGGCAACACAAGCGTGCTTTTGGCCAGTTTGCCGATTGTGGACTCCGCTTTCATTGTGACAAGCGCCACATCCACGCCACAGGCTACGGCCTTCTGCGCCAGGCTCACCAGACTGCCGGTCTCACCGCTGCCGGAACCAATAATGACCAGATCGCCCGGTTTCGTATGAGGAGAAGAAATTTCGCCGACAACGCTTACTGAAAAACCGAGGTGGAGAAGACGGTTTGCAAAACCGCGGATGGCGATGCCGCTACGACCCGCCCCCTGCAGAAAGATATGTTTAGCATTCTTAATCTGTGCGACGAATTGCGCAGCCTGGGCATCATCAATCTTCATCGCATTTTGCTGCAATTCGCTCAGGATATTTAAAGTGTTTTGTTGAACGCTCATGTGATTCTCTCCCTTTTAAGCGATGGTACGACCACCATCCATCAGAATGGTTTGCCCCTGGATGTACGAATTGTCTTTATCAGCCAAAAAGATTGCCAGGTTAGCCACATCGTCAATGGTGCCAAGGCGGCGTACCGGAATTTTTTCCAGAACAGCATCAAGATCGGCCTGGGTAGGATAATTGACACGCATCATTTCACCGGTATCAATCAGACGTGGAGCGATAGCATTAACGTTGACCCCCTTCGGCCCTAATTCTTTTGCCAGGCCGCGAATCAATCCCTCACCGCCAGCTTTACTGGCCGGGTAACTCACACCGCCGCCGGTGCCGGAAAGCGCAGAGCCGGATGAAATATAAACGATAGATCCATGATTAGTGGTGAAGTCGTCGTAGAACGCCTTGACGGTGTTGAACAGTCCGGTAAGGTTAATGGCGATTGTTTTATTCCACTCTTCAAAAGTGATGTTATTGACCTTATTAGCAAACGCCACGCCTGCGTTTAATACCAGAATATCAATGCGTCCAAAGGTTTGAAAAACCTGCTCGCGAACGTTTTCCAGAGCTTTCGGATCGGATACATCGGTTTTAACGAATAAGGATTTAACATTAGCGAAAGTTAACTCTTCGGCCGTCTTTTTACCATTTTCTTCGTTGTAATCGACAATAACAGTATGAGCCCCACGGTCAGCGAATTGCTTAGCAATACCTTTACCGATGCCATGTGCCCCACCGGTTACTAGCGCGACTTTACCTTCAAAATTACTCATTTCACTATACTCCTCAAAATCTCATGACAAAGGGGAGGACAACTCCCCTTTCAGGTAATTGGTAATTTAATTAATGCTAATAATAGCTTGTAGGGTTACTGGGTTTATTTGGTAGCAAACTGTTATTGGATCGCTGCCCTTAATGCCTGATAGCTTTCTTTCGGAGAACCGTTAAATAGCGCACCACCAACGACAATTAAATCAGCACCCGCATCCTTTACCTTTTTCGCTATTTCAACGTTGACGCCGCCATCGACCTCGATCTGAATATTACGACCGGCAACCATTTTTTTAGTATTCCTGATTTTCTCCAGACTTTTTTCAATAAAAGTCTGGCCTGGCTGTCCTGGATTAATGGTCATAATTAAAATGTAATCAATATCATCCAGAAGATACTCAATTACGTTTTCTGGCGTCCCCGGATTAAGCACTACGCCAGCTTTGCGCCCGGCTTTCTTGATCTTCTGGATAATATAATGCACGTGCGGCGTTGATTCATAATGAACCGAGATCATTTCCGCACCGGTTTTAATAACATCATCAATATGTCTTTCCGGGTTTGCCAGCATCATATGCACGTCAAATGTCATTGAGCTGGCTTTTTTCATTGCCGCGATTTGGTTCGGACCGAATGCGATATTACTTACATAAGTACCATCCATTAAATCAACATGCAGAATTTCTGTTTTTTCTGTTTCCAGAAACTGAATCTCTTCCTGCAAACGTAATATGTTTGCACCAAATACTGATGGTAAAATTTGTGCCATTTTAGTCAACTCCGTAAATTAATGAGTAACTGTGCTCAACCAGTAGGTCAGAAGTTCCCATGGGCCGGTTAATACGAAGTCCGTACCCTGGCCATTCAGGCCGACGCCAGCACCGTTGAGGAACTGAGTTGCACCGGGCGCGACATATCCCCCCAGGTACATAACCACCACACAGAACAGTAAGGTTGAGATAATCGATCGAATAACGTTGCCGTTACTGACCATAACCGTCATGGTCGTCATGTAGATGATTGACATCAGCACGCCGATTGGGAATATCTGAATACCCGGTAAAACCAGCGCGCAAAGCATCGTCAGAGGGATAGTAATAACGGTGACAGTCACCGTTGCTGGATCGCCAAGCGCCAGGGCGCAGTCCATCCCGATATTCAGTTCAGCATCTTTACCCATCTGCTTTTGCATGATTTCTTTAGCACTCTTACCTATCGGGTTAAGCCCTTCCATAAGGACCCCAACCACTTTTGGCAACAGCACCATGACGCCTGCCACGCCCATCGCCATTGGCACGATGGTTGTAATGGGTTGTTTGGTTAACAATCCCAGGAGACAACCGACGATCACGCCGATGATGGCGGGTTCACCGAATACACCCAGTCGCTTCTGAACGCTCTCTAAATCCACATCCAGCTTGTTTAAACCCGGAATGAAATCGATAATTTTGTTAACCACCCATGCAAATGGAAGTGTCCATCCGATGTGGATCATTGTGGTACAGGTCGTTCCCTCGAGGCCGTAGTATTTCTGCCATCTTGGCGCAATAAGATCGCCAATAAACAGTGCGGCTACGCTCAGAGCCACGGCAACACCCAACCCGAGGAAAAAGCTGTCAAAGACGAAGTACGCAAGAGCACCAGGAACCAGGAAATGCATATAGTTCCAGATGTCAACGTTCAGCGTTTTAGTCAGTTTCAGGCGAACCAGGATCAGGTTCAGAATGATACCAATTGGGATAACCATTGCCGCAAACGGTGCAACCCACGCAGCTGCGCCAACGGCAGGCCATCCAATATCAGCCACGGTGAACCCGCTGCCAATTTTTGAGTAATACGCAATTGCTGGCTGCAGGGCTGTGTTTAGCAGCCCAACAACCAGTCCCAGGCCGATGAAACCGATACCTACGGTGATGCCAGATTTAATGGCAGCACCAACTTTCATTCGAAAAACCAGACCTAAAAGGAAAATAACAAGCGGCAATATTGCTGTAGCGCCCATGCTTGTAATAGTAAACATGATGCTTTTTAACATTTCCATTTAACCATCCCCCGTCTTTTTTAGACTTTAGCCTTTGGAAATTTCGCTTAACAGTTCACCTAATTTTTTACGCAGCGCGGCTTCGTTAATACCGGTAATAAAACCTGCGACGCTCATGTGCGGCTTACCAATATCACCTTTATAATTATTCGTTGTCAGAACCACATCAGCACTTTGCATTTCGGAGGCCAGTTCGGACATACTACATTTATTAATTTTTACGTTGGCAATGCCGTATTCAGCACAAACCGATTTAACTTCATCAGCGGCAAGTGTGGAGGTTGCTACACCGCTTCCGCAGGCTACGAGGATAGTAATCATGGTAAAATCTCCGGGTAATTGTTATTTAATTATCGTGTTAATAAACAATGCTCTTGCTTCTTCAGCAGGAAGTTCCAGTATCTGGTGGTAAAAATCAGCTAGCTGAAGATGGTTAAACAACGCCTTCAACAACTGCAATTGATCTGCTGGTTGAGTAACAACCAGGTTAACAACCAGGCGAACCCACAATTTCTCGTCACCATCTGCCTGATTAACTTCAATTTCCTGTGGCAAACGGATGATGTAAATCGCCGGGCTGACAGCATGCTGGCTATCGCAATGTGGGATAGCGACAGCATAGCCATCAAGTAAAATTCCGGTTGGGTAGTCGGCTTCACGTTCACGCAGCGCCTGGAGGTAAGTGTCTCTTACTATCCCATCAGCCAGATGTTTCTGGTGAATATGCTCCAGCACTTCATCATAATTTTTGTATGCCGCACCATCCGCGACATTGATAGAAATTGTGCCCACTGGCTTCTCCTCATTCCGTTAAATGCTCATGTGAGCACCTATGTAATCACATGAGCAGTTATAGCACATCAGTGATTTGCTGAAATGGGAAGCTTGCAAAAGTTATATCTTGATCACACAAAATCACATAAGCGCATTACGAAAAATACTCATATGAGCAAAACTGACGATTAATTAATGCGCCACGAATGATTAACTGATTGATTTTTAATAAATTGAATTAAATTGGCTTATTCTGGGGACTTTTACAATGGCAATACTTCAAACGCTCTTATGAGCGGAGTGTTCTGATTGCAATTGTTTCTACAGGACAACGGCACATGAGAAGTACCGTTATTGAAATTATTAATTTTAAAATCAACAAGTTACCACTGTTGTATATTTCGAAACTTCGGCAATACCGTCTTTATCCGCAATATCATTAGTGATCAGCGCGGTAATCTCAGACCAGTCGCAGATCTTAAACAAGCTGCTTCGCTGGAACTTAGTGTAATCGCCCAGGATATATTTCTTCTCGGAATGGGCAATGATCGTTCGATCCAGAAAGGCATCCGAGGAGGACGGCGTGGAGGGACCTGTCATATTGTTGAAGCCATCGGTGCCGATAAAGCAGAGATCAACGTTAATATCATTAATCATTGACACAGCCCACCCGCCAAAGACAGAAGAGCTTTTCTTCCTCAGTTCTCCGCCGAACAAAAAGACCTGGTTATCAGATTCGATCAGCACACTGGCCACCGGCAAAGAATCGGTAAAAATTTTAAAGCCAGATTTCATGCACAACAGATTAGCCAGTTCATAGTTAGAACTCCCAGTGCCAATGATCATTGAGCTGTTGGGGGGGATAAAGTCCAGCGCTTTTCTGGCGATAGCTTGTTTGAAGGTACTATTTTCTTTTTCCCTGACCTGGAAAGGATGTTCGACAGCCCCCTGCTTTAAGGTTGCCCCTCCATGGCTTTTAACCAACAGTCCTTTTTTTTCCAGATGAGTGAGATCTTTGCGGATAGTTTCATAAGTGACCTCGTACTTTTTCGCAAGGTCACTAACGTAAACGGTACCAGCCGAGATAATCTCTTCCAGGATCAATTTTCTCCTCTCTTCAACCAGGTACATCCTTCCCCCTATCAACATTCTTCATATTGCAATGAAGCGAATCATAGCACAGAAGATGCAAACTAAAACAAACCCAAAGAGAAGTCAGAAGAGTACGTCCCTGGTAACGCTCAACTATAAGAACAAAGGCCAAATAGCAATAATTCATTAATAATCAATATATTAAATACATATAATACAGATTATCCACTTCAGTTTACTAATACTCTCTCCTCTTTCCATCATCAAAAAATTGGCATACATTAGCTTTTATTTGTTTTTGTTGGTTTTTAATACCTTTAAAATCAACAGCATACTAATTTTGTGACATTGATCTCAGTTGACAACCAACATTTACCAACCCCATACTTGGCTTAAGTTCTTTATGACAGGTTGGATAAGATGAAAACGAAAATTGCAATCGCATGTGATGATGTGGGATTTGATCGTAAGGAGGAGATTAAAAAGTACCTCGAAGAAGAGAAAAATGCCGAGGTCGTGTACGATCCCGTTAAACGAAAAGAAGATGGTTTCAACAACTTCGCTCGTCTTGCGGATGAAATGGCAGGTGTTATTCAGCGGGACGAATGCCGCCTCGGTATCTACATTTGCGGAACCGGTATTGGCTTTACTTGCCAGATAAATAAGCACTGGGGGATTCGTGCTGTCGCCGTCACTAATCCTTACTCGGCCAAGCGAGCAAGACTCAGTAACAATGCGCAGGTGATTGGACTTGGCTGCAGAGTTAATGATCTTGAATACACAAAAATGATCGTTGATGCCTGGTATGACAACGCGTTCGACTTTGCCACTGCAAGGGAAAATTCCAAAAAGAATCTACTGGAAGCAGAACGCAGTGACAACGCATTGCTGACGAAACCTGAAGATGTTCGATGGAATATGGGTTTCAGACCAGATGATGAGAAATCTGAGGGCTAATAAATGGAACTGATCACACAGTTTATCAATGACCTGGGTAACTTTATTTTTATACCGGTCATCTTCCTTATACTGATGAAACTTTTGGGGCGTCCCCTGTCGGAGTGTATTTCATCAGCCATTAAAGTCGGCATTGGTTTTATCGCATTAACCATGACCATCAAGCTGATGCTTGAAAAAATGCAGCCAGCGGTGACGGGGCTTGCTGAGGCCACCGGCTCCTCGCTGAGCGCCATTGATGTTGGCGGCGCAGCCACAGCCGTAATGGGTTTTGGCTCAAGTATGGGGGCAATTATTATCCCTCTGTGCGTCGCGGTGAATATTGCCATGCTGGTGGCGCGTCTCACGGACTGCGTAAACGTTGACGTGTTTAACCTTCATCAGAATGCCTCTATGGGGGCAATTGTTGGCGCTTACTCCGGCAGCTTCCTCTACGGTGTTCTTACTGCTGCATTGTTCCATGTCTGGGCACTTATTGCGGCTGACCTGGGTGCCAAAAACAACGAAAAATTCTTCAACCTGCCAAAAGGCGTTGCCATCTCCCACCCGGTTGCAAACACCTATTTGCTGTTCGCTTATCCGTTTAACTGGATTTACGATCGCATCCCTGGGTTCCGTAATCTGAACGTTACGGCGGAAAGTATTCAGAAACGATTTGGTATCCTTGGCGATCCGACCATGGTTGGTTTCATTATTGGTATTCTTCTTGGCTTCTGTGGTTATGGTTGGGAATCGCCGTATCACACCATTATTGCCAGCCTGCAACTGGGTATGTACCTTGCCGCCGTGATGCTCCTGCTGCCGCGCATGACCTCCATCATGATGGAAGGTCTGGTTCCGCTGTCCAACGTAGCACGTAAGAAGCTGGTTAAACGTTTCCCGGACCGTGAGATCACTGTCGGGATGGATACCGCGCTGATTGTTGGTCATCCTTCAGTTATCGCGCCTGCACTGCTGCTGATCCCGGTCATTGTTATCCTCGCCGTTGTCCTTCCCGGCAACCGAGTGATGCCGCTGGGGGACCTCTCGCAGTTCGTATTCTTTATTGCGTGCATGGTGCCGGTTTTTAATGGCAACATTATTCGTACCTGGGTGACTTCCATCATCCTGTTTGGCGGCGGCTTATACATCGCATCCTGGATGGCTCCAGCAACAAATGAAGTGTTCCAGAAATTCGGTACTAATCCTGATGCCAGCGTAATGTACTCATCGCTAAACCCGTCAGCTAACCCGTTCACCGGTCTCTTTGCTGGACTCAGCCATGTTGGCATCGCAGGTTATGCTCTCGCCGCTGTGTTGCTACTGTCCGTAGGCTATTTACTCAAACAGAAAGCGCGCCGTCAGTTAAAAACTGAGGCAGAAAAAACGGCTTAAAACTTCATAAGGTAATTGATAATGAAAAAGATTTTAGTTGTATGTGGGAACGGTATTGCCTCCTCTTCCATTATGGTTTCTGTCCTACAGGACTACCTGAAAGAACAGAATATCGAAGCGCAGGTCGATAAATCCTCTTTAATGGCCTGCACCACGGACACGTTTAACAGCTATGACCTGATTGTTTCTTCAACCAAGCTGGATAACCCAGGGATCACCACTCGTGTGATTGTGGGTGCAGGCCTGTTAACGGGCCTGGGCGAAGATGAAATTTTTGATGCTGTTAAAGAAGAAATGCTTAAGTAGGTGAATAATGAAACTTGAGATTCTGGTAAATGATGTCGAGGGTACGATCGCTGACTGGCATGCGGCAATTGAGTTTGCCGGCCAGAAGCTGTTGGAAAAAGGCTATATCACTCCCGAATATATTCAGGCCTGCCTGGAGCGTGAGAAGACTTATCCAACTGGTTTATTGATGGCGAACGGTCAGGGCATTGCCATCCCGCATGCAGACTATACGCTGGTAAAAACCAACAGCATAAGCATCGTGCGTTTTGATAAAGGAGTCGTGTTTGGTCAGATGGAAGATGCTGACCTCACCGTGGAATGCGGCATTATGTTTAATCTCGCATTCGCCACCAGCGATCAGCATATGTCTGTGCTGCGCCGCCTCTTTACGCTCTTCCAGGATATTTCGTTCATCGAGTCGTGCCGTAACCTTAAAACGCACGAAGTCGGGAAATATGTTGAAGAGATGCTTGTAGCATCCTGATAAACAAAAGGCAGATATCCCCTATCTGCCTTTTTTTCAATAAAAGAATGACCATCATGAAAAAGTACGCCCTCGTTTTAAACGAGTTATCTTCGCTTTTGGATAAAATCGATGAGCAAGAATTTAACACACTGGTTGATTCTATTATCACTGCCGGACATGTATTTCTTGCCGGTGCTGGTCGCTCAGGACAAATGATAAATGCTTTTGCTAACCGACTGATGCACCTTGGTCTGTCCGTCAGCGTGGTAGGAGAAATTAGCTCTCCACATTCTCGCAAAAACGACTTGATGATCGTTGGTTCAGGCTCCGGAGAGACCCAACGCCTGATCAACCAGGTGAAAATAGCAAAGAATAATGGCGTGTATATCGCTCTCATCACTACCGAACCAGATTCAACTTTGGCAACTCTGGCAGATTACATACTCACTATCCCGGCAGGTCACAGCGCCCAACCGATGGGTTCTCTGTTCGAACAGGCTTCCCTACTGACCTATGACACTATTGTGCAGTCATTAATGGCCAATCTTAATGAAACAAGCCAGACGATGAAGGAACGCCACGCCGATATTGAATAATACCGGCGTGGCGTAAAGCGCTAGCGGCTATTAATCCAGCAGTTTGATAGCCGTATCAAAATCAGTGATCAGCACATTCAGAAGGCCTGATTTGAGAGAGGCAACAATGCCTTCATATTTTTCGTCCCCCCCAGCAACCCCAATCAGTTTCTTTGTGGCCCGCAATTGTTCTGTCGTAATGCCGAACCCCAGGCGGTTTAGCGGGCTATCGAGTATTTCCCCTTTACTATTTACCAGGGTTACGCATACATCAGCGGTAATGTCCTGGCTCATTAAAGTCTCACGCCATGCTTCAGGGAATATATCGCACAGACTGGAAGAACCGGTTTTCCAGGCCCCAATGCCCGTAATAACGACATCCATACTTGAGTAAAACTTTTGCGTATCCTGAACAGCCTGATCGTCTGCGAGTTTCTGGGCTAAACTTTCGTCATCCACCCACATAGGGACATACATTGGGTGCGCTCTTCCGTGGGAAATAGCAGCAACTTTGTGAATCAAATCAATGGGCCCCTGACTAAATTCAATGCCTGGATGAACGCCAGAAAGCTGAACCACATCCAGAACAGGTAATGTCGTCAGTTGACTCACCGTACTTGAGAGTACGCGCCCCCAGGCGAGACCAAACTTCATTCCCTCTTTGAGAATTTCACTCAAGTAGGTCGCCGTTATCCCTCCCAGCTTGACGTTTAATTGTTCCTGCGAAGACCAGGATTCAGAAACAGAGAGCACAACGGCATCCTGCAATCCGTATTTTTTACACAAATTTTGCGCTATTTCCTCGTCCAGAGCCTGCTGTTTAGGAAAAGTAAATTTTACATACTCTTGCGCAATGGCTTCATCAATCAGGCGTGCAACTTTGAAGCGAGACAGACCGAGCTCCTCAGCAATTTCTATTTTTGTCTTCATTTCAGAGAAGTAACGCTTAACAACAAGAGAGTAGATAAAACGAGGATCGTAGTTACGTAGCTTCGGATTTTTGTTCTCTTTTGGCATAGCGGTTATCCATATATAACAAGAGGCATCATAAGTCATTCGAGCGACACGCTCAGATGCAATACTCAAAAGAGTACACTTTTACTCGCTCATCAGATACCTGTACAGGAGTGGATTTTGAATTTTGTGATGTAAAGCGCCCCGCCAAAGTACGAATAGGATCACGGAAAAGACTCAGCGCAAACAATGTAACATGGCTGCCTAAAGCGTTTTTATTGCAAGCTTTTGCTCATGCCAGTTCTTGTTGGGAGAGTTCATTTCGTATAAATCAGCCATTGTTTTTGGTCGTCAATTAAACAGGGGGATATTCGCCTCGTGATGCTTAATTCACTCTTTGGCCTGCATCATCAATAACTTTCTCTCCGTCTTTCTGAGTGTAAGCCCCCTTTCTGAGCGTCAGGAAGGAACTCTATAACAACTGTAGAAGGAGGGTATAGGTTGGTTCCTTGGGGATTATCACAACGACAGGACGGGTAATCAGGATCGGATGGAGGCTCAATATAAACGTCAGCTTCATCAAAATTAAAATTGTCTCATGTTGGCGCAAAGCTAATGAGCGTGAATGTCTGTGCTGTGAGTTCACTGGGTTGACCGTTTCGGTAAAACTTAACTGGCAGATTTCGATACTACGCCAGACCCACTAAACAACATGCGGATACCGAGGCCTATCATGACAACTCCTGTAAATCGTTCCTGCCATTTGATAAAGCCTGGGTGTTTACCCAGCCAGTTTCCAAATGTTCCCGATGCCATCGCGACTGAGCCCAGGGAAACAATTCCTGCCAGCTTTTGGATACTGCCCAGAACAAGCAATTGCAGCCAGACAGGACCCGCGGTGGGATCGACAAACTGAGGAAGAAAAGCAAACATGAACAGCAGGGATTTTGGATTAGTCAGGCTGTTCAGAGCGCCTTCCTTTACGGCATTCCAGTCAGAAATTTTTGCCGTTTTTCGCAGCCGCGTATCAGTACCTGAAGTCGCAATCATTTTTATGCCCAGCCACATCAGATAAGCCGCACCAACCCACCTTAGCAGATCCAGCGCAACCGGCCAGGCATGTACAACGGTTACCAGCCCCAGAACAAGAAAAGAAACTTGCACAAATCCTGCTACAAATACATTGCCCACAACCGTAAGCAGCGCGATACGTCTTCCCTGCCCGACTCCTCTGGCGATAGTCAGCATCATGTCTGGCCCCGGAGAAATCTCCAGAAGCGTCAGCGCGAAAAGGAAAGTAATAAACGTTTCGATGGCAGGCATTTTGGTTGAGTCCGGATAAATATTTCTGCTACGTTACCTCAGTCAGCTTCGAGCCGAAAGCGCAATATTCTGCAGCGTCCGCGCATGGCACGCAGCTGAGCGCCTGCCCTTCACAAAATTAATGAAGACATCTAATAAGCCCTAGCTAATTACCCCATCTAATCGAATAAATTACTTTACGTTATGCTTTTCCAACACAACAGCTGAAGGATAACGTCTTGCCAACTGTAAAACTGAACAACGGTATTGAAATGCCCCTGCTGGGCTTTGGTGTCTTCCAGATGACGGATGCTGCTGAATGCGAAAGAGCCGTTATTGATGCTATCGATACGGGATACCGCCTGATCGATACCGCCGCGTCTTACCAGAATGAAACCCAGGTCGGGAACGCGCTGAAACAGAGCGGTATCGCCCGTAACGAGCTCTTTGTCACGACCAAACTGTGGCTGCAGGATACGAATTACGAAGGCGCTAAAGCCCAGTTCGAACGCTCTCTGAATCGGCTGCAACTTGATTACGTCGACCTGTATCTGATTCACCAGCCTTATGGCGATGTCCATGGGGCATGGCGTGCTATGGAAGAATTGCAGCAGGCAGGCAAAATTCGCGCCATTGGCGTCAGCAACTTCCATCCTGACCGACTGGCCGATCTTATCGCCTTCAACAAAGTGACTCCTGCGGTACCCGATTGAACTTATATTGAGGGCTCAGAGCCGATATCTTATTTATAAGGGCGGTCTCAAATATAATTAATTGAACCGTCACCTAAATGGCATGATGCCTTCAGTATGTATGAACAGTGGCCGAAAGTAGCTTGTTACCAGAGAAAGTGCAGAGACTTATCAATTTTATGAAGGTAAAAATGGCAACTCCGTTCGGTTAGCACTAATACAACTAACAGAGGGCACCATAACTTCCTTTTCTTTAATCATTTCGAAAGAGCGATGGTAAATCAGCTCAATATTAAACTCGAATTGTTGAAGGGTTGTTGCCTTATCCGAAAGGATTTCAAGTAACCACTGAATTTCTTCATAGACCAATTTGTCAAATAGTCTTTTTTTCTGCGCAGAGCAAAGCCACTGTTTTATAAATACTTTCTGATTGATACTATTCACAGAGGGAAGATTGCATTTGTTAAGTTTAATAGCCAGAAGAAAGCAGTAATAAAAATGATTCAGAATAAGAAGTTCATGCAACGATTTCATGATACTCCCAGGTAAAACAAGAGTGATGATAAGAAACACAATCTTCCATACATTCCTCAGGGCAACGCTTCGACGTTGATCAGAACCTTAACGAAAAACGCTTTTCGGTTATAAAGATCTGGCAAAAGCGACGGAACATCTTCCATTCGAACCTGCCGGGTTATCAGTGGAGAGACATCAATCTTTCCAGAACTGAGATAATGGATGGATGTCTGCCATTCTTTTCCAGGAAACGGTGCAGAAATCGAGTTCCAGGAACCAATGACGTTCAATTCATTACGAACAATTTTTTCAAAATTCAACCGGGGTAAAGCGACATCACCGTACGGGATACCCATGAGAACCACCGCGCCGCCTTTCGCCGCCAGAAGCAGGGATGAGCCGATCCCTGCAGCATTACCAGATGATTCAAAAACGATATCGACACCTTTGTCATAGGTGATTTCATGGAACCGGGATAAATAGTTTTCATCTTTGACGCAGAAGGTTGCCGTTGCCCCTGTTTTCGTCGCTACTGCGAGTTTATCTTCGTCGGTATCAAAAGCAAATACGTCCCCCGCTCCGCAGATTTTTGCCCATTGAACGGCAAGTAAGCCAATAGTACCGCACCCAACAATGGCCACACTGCTACCAGGCTTGATATCAACTTGCCGCATGCCATGCACAACCACGCTGGATGGCTCAATAAAGCTTGCTGTCGCAAAGTCCATAGAGTCGGGTAACTTGAGGACATTCTCAACTGGCATCCGAATGTATTCAGCAAAAGCACCGTTGACCTGGCCTCCCAGCACCTTCATATGCGTACATCGGGCATAATTTCCCTGTTTACAGTAGTCACAATGAAAACAGGGGAAGCAGTTACAGGCCGTGACGCGATCGCCTTTACTTACCGAGGTGCCCCCACTCCCCGTATTCTCTACGGTGCCGGAAAACTCGTGCCCCCAGGTCAGACCGGGGTTATATGATCCAATTTTACCAAAGCGCGATATATCCGACCCACATATACCCGCAGTATGTACTTTAATCAGAACATCATTTGCATTTTCAATTTCAGGCTTCTGCACATCTTCATAGCGGACATCCTGTACACCATACAAATTCAGTGCCTTCATCATAACCTCACTCTTCGGCATCTGGGTTGAAAATTCGAATGTGAAAAAATGTCGCCCTCACATGGGCGACGCACTCAAATCCACGGAAAGTTGATGCCAGCTTTCCATGGCCGTTCTTTCAAACATTAAAGGTGTGACAGAGATATATCCTGCTGTAACCGCACCTGCCTCACTATGCTCAGGAAACTCGGCGACTCCATGCTCCACGCGGATCCAGTAATAATCTTCTCCGTATGGGTCTATTGTTGGAATAACCTGTAATCCCTTCACTTTGCCAATACCCTGACGCGTGGCTTTAATTCCCTTAATCTTGTCCGCAGGCAAGTCAGGAAAATTAATGCTAAGGCAGCAATCAGTTGGTAATCCTCGACTGATTAACGAGTCCAGGACGGGCAGGCAAAATGTTTCTGCGGTACGCCAGTTCACCGCATCTTCAGGTCGCTTGTCCTGACTCAGGGCGACCGACGGAACGCCAAGCAAGAGGCCGGTGATGGCCGCTCCGACAGTTCCAGAAAGAACGGTTTCAAAACCGATATTGGAACCATTGTTAATGCCTGACAGTATCAGTTGCGGAAGTTGCTCCTTCATCAAATGCTGGACAGCCATCGTGACACAATCAGCCGGAGTACCATGCACGGCATATCGGCGCTCACCCCGCGGTTCCACTCGAACCGGTTCTCTGAGGCTAACAGAGTTAGCCACGCCGCTTTTATCAGTTGCAGGCGCCACGACCCAGACTTCATCGGCAAGCTGTTGTGCCACATCCTCAAGCAATTTAATTCCCGGCGCGTCAATACCGTCATCATTGACAAGTAAGATTCGTTGTAACCATTTTTGAGCCACAGGATTACCTCCCTTTCAGGGATAAATAAAGACCAGTCCAGAATATATAACTTACCGGGAATAAAATGGATTATTCTTCTTTCTCGCCAAAGCCGCTGGCAAATAACCCTTTAATCTCATCCATCAGAGCCTGTTCATCAGGGCCTTCACAGATGATTTCAATACTGGACTTACCTTTAACGCCGGCTCCCAATACACTCATCAGGCCTTTAATAGCAGTCTCTTTGCCATTATTGATAAGCGTAACAGAAGACTCATATTTTTTTAGCGTTTTAATAAACGTGGCTGCAGGACGTGCGTGCAGGCCTGTGCTATTTACAACACGAATATTTTCTCGAATCATTTTTATATCCAACTCTGAATACTGAATAAAAGTAAAAGATATATCAGGATGCCTTGTTCATCATCAGAATTTTACTATAGACGTCAGCTTCCACCGCATCTTTCGCTCCCGACATTACTTTTGCCAGGTTTGCTTCATTGTTATTTTTAGTCCATGCCTGGCCGACAGTAGTAATAAATGCCTTACGCAAGTCGCTGGCAATATTAAGTTTCACGACGTTATAGTTCACAAAACTGCGGATGATAGCTTCATCGATCCCGGACCCTCCATGAATAACCAGCGGACACGGACATACTTTAGCGATCTCTTGTAATAAAGGGATGTCAATGCGCGGAATATCTTCAAGGCCGTGAACGTTGCCGACGGAAACTGCCAGCATGCTACATCCAGTCTCTTCCACAAAACGACGCACCTGATTGACATCCGTCTTACAGTCAGCCTCACTGACGTGGTCATCTTCTTTACCCAGAATCGCGCCAAGTTCCGCTTCTACAGGTACGCCAAACGATTTACAGAAATCTACAGCTTCTTTAGTAAACGCAATATTTTCTTCATACGGCAACTCTGCACCGTCAATCATCACTGAGGTGAAGCCTGCACGAACAGCTCGCTTAACATCATCCAGCTCTTTACCATGATCAAGATGGAGACTGACCGGCACATCCATGGTCGCAGCGCGTTTACGCACGATTTCATAGATATAGTCATAACCCGACAGTTTTGCGTTTGTCGGTGCTATCTGAATAAAGTTAGGCAATCCTGAACGCTCAATCGCGTCCAGAATCGAAATAGTGGTTTCCAGGTTAGTGGTGTTGAAGGCACCAGCCAGGACACGTTTTTCACGGATACGATCGAGCAGGATATTACCGTTTACTAATGGCATGATATTTACCTCTTTCTTCGTTGAAGTACTGTACCCAAATAATATTTATCTGATTTCAGCCAGACATTGCCAAAATCAAATGGCATATGATTATCGAGGAAAACCAGTTGTTCCAGATGAAGCACCGGTGCTTCTTCATTTACTTCCAGATAGTGTCCCCGTTCACTACCCACAATTTTCGCGGCATAGCGACTTTCAGAGTATTCAATTGTTCTTCCCGTCATGGTTTCGACGGTCTGAAACAGGTTATGCTTATTAAAATCAACCTCGGTTATTCCCGGACACAGCGCCATATTGATTCTATTTTCAATTAACATGACCCTTTCCCCATCCACACTACGGATCCGTTTAAGGAAAAAAATGGGTGTACCGGGATCGATCTGCAACTTTTCCGCCACTCCTTTTGAGGCCTTCTCGATATAGGAGTCAATCACCTCGGTTGTAAAAGATAAGTGCTGACTTTCAAGCGACTCTGCGAAAGAAAGCAATCCTTCCCCCAGTGAGTAAGAGATATTCTCTTTTTTCACAAAGGTCCCCTTTCCCTGAACCTGAACCAGCAAACCCTCATTTACCAGCATGGTGACACCTTTCTTTACCGTGCCACGACTGACCTGTAGGATTTCCATGATCTGATTTTCAGAGGGAATCCTGTCTCCTTTACTCAGTTCACCTTTATAAATTTTTCCGCGAACCCACTCAGAAACTTGCATATATAAAGGAATTTCAGAGTCTTGCAGTATGGTACTCATGTGATGCTTCTCCTGTGTAGATCATCTGTATACAAGTATGAACAACTCTTGATAATACAGCGTTTTCAAAAATTAAACTATATGACCAACTTCACAGTTTCAGCCCCACATACTGATGCTCGTACGGCACCGCTCCCCATGCTGCAGACGGCCCCCGCACAGATAACAGGGGCACAACATTTATACGTCAGATTTAATGATAACTTTCAGTACGTCATTATCTGGATTGGAAGCAAAATCAATCGCTTCAGCCATCCGAGACAGCGGCCAGGTATGAGTGATCATGTCCTTCGTATTGATTTTGTCTTTTTCCACAATCTCAATCGCTTCCTTCATGTCATAGGGGGTCAATGAGTAGGTGCCAACGATTGAAATTTCATCCCGGAACAGTCTGCCTGCATCAATTTCCACCACCGGGTTTTTATCAAATGGCGAGAACACAACAATTCTCCCCCCACGACGTACAACATTGACGGCTTGAGAAACCAGGGACGAGACCCCTGCGGCAATGATCACCACATCAGGCCCTTTCCCCTGCGTGATTTCTGCCACGCGGGTTTCAACATCTTCGTTTGCCGGGTCGATTGCGTGGGTTACCCCTACCTTCAGCGCCAGTTCACGCTTGAACCGGGAAAGGTCGGAAACAATCACCGTTGAAGCACCTTTTAGCGCCGCCAACTGTGCACTAACCAGACCAATAGTTCCGGAACCCAGAACCAGTACCGTATCTTTTGGGTGAATATTGGATGATTTCAGTCCATGTAAACAGCAGGCGACAGGCTCAATCATTGCCGCTCGGTCCCAATCAAGACTGTCAATAATTCGGTGCGTCAGATGTTCAACATGCTGGCGAGGGATACGAATAAACTCACTGAACCCGCCGGGTTCCAGATTTGTTTTCTTGAACTGATCGCACAGGGTGAAGAACCCCCGGTCACAGTAATGGCAGTTAAAGCAGGGAACATGAATAGCGGTTACCACACGCTCACCAACCCGGTAGCGGGTAACATCCTTGCCAACTTTCACCACTTCCCCCGACACTTCATGGCCGAGGATTATCGGGCCGGTCACCGTCTGGTGCTGCGCTTTATGAATGTCAGTACCGCACAGGCCACAGGAATGCATTTTGATGAGCATGTCACCGTCGCCAATTTCTGGCTCCTCAACATCTTCATATCGGATATCATTTTTACTGTAGTAAACGCTGGCTTTCATTAGTTAACTCCATTGCAGAGACGCTCTGTACGCATCTTGGATTCATAAAGCGGTTTGTAGACCTGAGTGTAAATTGCCTGATAGTGAGTCACGGCATCACTCTCCGGCAGGTAGCGTCGGGTCTGTTCTTCACTTGTTCCGGACAGACACTCCACTTCCACACCGGCAGCTTTCGCAGCCAGCATGGCGGCCCCTTTGCTCACGGCCTCATTGACATTACATGCCACGATTTCCCGGTTAAGAATATTGGCCTTAAGCTGTAACCAGTATGGGTTTTTGCAGGCAGCACCAATCACATTCACAACCGGATAATTATTCCCTGTCAGCGTTTCGTATAAATCCAGCAGATTGCGAAGTTCGAAACACAATCCCTGGAACACAAAGCGCAGAACATCCTCCGGTCGTGACTTATCATCAAGACCGTAAATTAATGCACGGGACCAGGTATTTCTGTCCGGAGGGCCACTACCCCGCAGATGGGGAATGAAGATGCCGTCAAGCTCACTGGCCACTGCCATGTCTCGCTCGTTACGCAGGGTATCCACCATTCGCAGAAATGCAGGCATATCGAGTTCAAAGAGGTTTCTGAACCATTCGATGGCATACCCGGCAGAAGGCAGTGAGGCATAAAGGGAATGAAGCCCCGGAAGCACATGCACGCCATTTGACACTCTGGCCCGGAAAAAACGCCCGGTGTTATTGACCGCTTCGGTCACTACCAGTAATCCTTCGGTCGTTCCTGTGGAATTCAGGATCTGATCTTCACGGGTCAGACCGACAGCCACGGAACCGCACATATGATCATGCCCAGCAATGGCGACACGGGTATCCTTTGTCAATCCGGTCCGTTCAGAAACATCAGACGTAACGGTACCAATCGCAACACCGGCCTGAACCAGCGGACTGAACAAAGATGGAGAAAGCTCAGCCGCATGTATGAGCTGTTCATCCCAGTCCATCTCAGCGATGTTTAATGCCATCGTCCGTGATGCCAGAGAATATTCTGAGCGTTTCACGCCGGATAATTTGAAGGCAATGAATTCCGCAAGGCATAACCATTTACAACCTTCACGGGCATTACTGTTATTATCCTGCAACCACTTAATTTTATTGACGCTGTAATTAGAATGAGCAGGAATACCGGTTATTTCATAGATATGTTCAATATCCATTGCGGAAATAATATTTTCCAACTGCTGTTTGGGGCGCGTGTCATACCAGGTTAGAACTGGGCCAACGACATTATCATTATTATCAAGCAGGACACCAGATTCTCCCACGCTGGCAACCGCCACTGCGCTGATTTGCTCAGCATTATCCAGATTATTTGTTATCGTTCTGAGTCCATGGAGAACCCCGTCCCAGATGAGGCGAACATCAAAATCAGTATTTTCTCCGTCCACAATTTTGGGCGTTCTGAAACTATACTGATTAATTAATTCCAGAGAAGGAATTGCGAACAAACACACCTTACAATTAGTCGTGCCAATATCGATTCCGATCGTATACATCACTCTCCCCTTTTTTTTGCAAGGGACAACGTTTGTTTTTATTCAGAAGCAGTTCCCTCTGCTTCTGAATAGACAGGATTATTTTGCTACCGGAATATCAGCCGAGGCTGCTTCGTTTTCTGCTGCCTCTTCCGCTTTCAGCTGTTTTTTAGTTACACGATATAACCACAGGCACAGAAGGAAGATGACAGGAATAAGAACCAGAGCAATGGTATTGCCTTCAAAGATTTTGACTGCCCAGAAACGATACGGGTTACCACCATCCAGCAGGCTGGAAATTTCACCGTCCGTTTTCATCGGGAAATTCATATCCCTTGCAATTTTGGTCAGGATTGGTGCTGCGGCCGAAGCCACATACAGGTTCACAGCCAGGCATGGAATGCCAATGATGAACGCCCTGACAATATTGCCTCGACAGGCCAGTACCACCATGGAAATCGGTACCCAGATGTTCGCCAGGTCACCCAGTGGCAGCAAACGGTTACCTGGTAGTACCACCGCCAACAATACCCCGACGGGGATAAGCAGCAGCGCAGTAGACAGTACTGACGGATGCCCCACCGCAACCGCGATATCCAGACCGATATACAGATCGTGACGGTCAGGGTAACGTTTTTTGAGAAAGCTACGCACGGCGTCAGACAGCGGCAGCAGGCCTTCCATCAGCAGCTTAACCATGCGGGGCATAATCAGCATTACCGCACCGAGGCTCATCGCCAGGTTGAGGACACCTTTGACATCATATTCTGCAAGCAGGCCAATCCCTGCCCCCAGAATCACCCCCAGCATCATCGGCTCACCAAAGACGCCAAAGCGCTTTTGGATCTGATCCGGATCGGCATTCAGTTTGTTAATGCCCGGGATTTTATCGAGCACCATATTCCCCAGCACGCCGATCGGGAAGAAAATAACCGATGACAGTGTGGGTAACGAAATCCCAGGCAGGTTGAAGTACTTCTGGATCATCGGAGCACACCAGTCAGCCATCACAAAGGTAATCGCTGCGGTGACACCGGCAATCAGCAGGCCAAAGAAGAAGTTGCCCGTCACCCCGTAAACCATGGCGCCGACCATCGAAAAATGCCAGAAGTTCCAGACATCGATATCGACCGTCTTGGTCCAGTTCAGGGTTAGCATCAGTACGTTAATACCGATCGTCATCGGTACAACAAATGGTGCGACCTGCGAGGCCCATGCAATGGCAGCCAGCGGAGTCCAGCCCAGGTCAACAACCGGTAAATCGATCCCGGTGTGGCTGATCATTTCTTTGGCAGCCGGCCCCAGGCTGTCGACCAGTAAACCAAAGACCAGAAAGATGCCGATGAAACCCATACCGATGGTCAGTGCCGAGCGTAATGCCCGGCTGAAACCTGTCTGAAGACACATTGCCATGATAAATATAATTATCGGCAACATGATCGTCGGTCCGAGCCCCAGAATGTACTGGACGGCGGCAAATACTTTATCCATCATGCTCACCTTTATTGTTTAAGGATGGCTACGATTTTTTCCAGTAATTCTTCTTCGCCAAATCCGGTCAGCAAAGGAAGGCCATTCAGGACCGGGGTTTTCAGTTCCGTCTTAACCGCTGATGTCACGATAATTAAATCAGCCATGCCATCCTGTTTGCCAATGGTGCCGATATTGGACTGAATGGGTTCAACGTTAATACCCTGGCTTTTGCAATACTGAACTACTTTTTCAGTTGCTACCGCAGAAGTTGCAATACCACTGGTACAGGCGAAGATAATTTTTTTGTTCATTTCAGACTCCAGATATTTATTAGGATAATGAAGTAATACAATACTCATGCTTAGGGTTTTTAATAAAGATTCTTTGCCAGAAGTTCCATAACGTCATCCTTTGATTTCGCCCAAAGGATTTGGTCCATTTCATTGCTACGCTGAAAAAGCGAAATGAGCTTCATCAGAAATTCAAGATGCGCATCTTTTTCCTTCAGCAGTAAAAAGAAAATGACATTCACTTTCATGGTGGAGTCGGGATCTTCAGCTTGATTAAATACGATCCCTTCAGGGCAGGTGACCACAACCAGTTTCTCTTCCCGGACATGCTCAACATCGACATGAGGGATCGCGACCCCCATTTTTTCCAACTGCATTGCCGTGGGATGATTTTCTTCGCGGGCGATCAATGCCTCCGGGTAGCTCTGTTCTACATAGTTTTTTGAAAGCAATAACTTACTGACAGAATTGAAAAGAATTTTTCTATCCAGGGGGGGCTCATTCAGGAGAACGAGTTCAGGTTCAAGTCTAGAATTCAAAGACATAACAGTTGGCCTCATAATGGCTGTCAATGTTTAAATTTGCAAACAGATGACAGGTATACTTGTCTATGTACAACTATATTCAACTTGCCTGGAAGTTACTCCTAACCACATAAATAACGCAACCTGTGTCGTTAAAATTTGAGCCTGAGTTCACAAAAAAGTATCTACCTGTTTTCTAACATGGATGGCCAAAACAAAAAATACTAAATAAAAATCAATAAGTTACCTTATGTTGGTAACCTTATCCATTCTCCATGGACTTGAGTCCATACAAAGAGTCTAAATTCCGTTCTTTGCACAAAGCCGACCATCAACCTCCCTCCAAATTAATGAGCACATCTAATAAACCCTAGCTAATTACCCCATCTAATCGAATAAATCAGTTTGCGTTATGCTTTTCCAACACAACAGCTGAAGGATAACGTCATGCAAACTGTAAAACTGAACAACGGTATTGAAATGCCCCTGCTGGGCTTTGGTGTCTTCCAGATGACGGATGCTGCTGAATGCGAAAGAGCGGTTATTGATGCGATCGATACGGGATACCGCCTGATCGATACCGCCGCGTCTTATCAGAATGAAACCCAGGTCGGGAATGCACTGAAACAGAGCGGTATCGCCCGTAACGAGCTCTTTGTTACAACCAAACTTTGGCTACAGGATACAAATTACGAAGGCGCTAAAGCCCAGTTCGAACGCTCCCTGAATCGGCTGCAACTTGATTACGTCGACCTGTATCTGATTCACCAGCCTTACGGCGATGTCCATGGAGCCTGGCGTGCCATGGAAGAACTGCATCATGCAGGAAAAATTCGCGCCATTGGCGTCAGCAATTTCCATCCTGACAGACTGGCCGACCTTATCGCATTCAACAAAGTGGTCCCTGCGGTAAACCAGATCGAAGTTAACCCCTTCAACCAGCAGCTGCATGCCGTTCCATGGAATCAGAGCCATGGCATTCAACCGGAAGCCTGGGCTCCGTTTGCTGAGGGTAAAAATGGCCTGTTCCAGCATCCCGTGTTAACGGCGATTGGCCAGAAGTACGGCAAAAGCGTGGGCCAGGTTGTGCTGCGTTGGATCTTCCAGCGTGGCATCGTTTCGCTGGCGAAATCGGTGCGCAAAGAACGCATGGAAGAGAACATCAACATTCTCGATTTTGAACTCAGCCCTGAAGATATGCTGCAGATTGCTGCCCTCGACACTGCAACCAGCGCCTTCTTCTCTCACCGCGACCCGGCGATGGTGGAATGGCTGACGGGCCGCAAACTTGATGTTTAAGTCGCGATAAAAGAGGTATTCATTCAATGCAAAAACGTTATCTGGGTAAATCCCGACTCGAAGTATCCGCGCTTGGGCTCGGTTGCATGGGCTTAAGCCACGGCTACGGCCCGGCGACCGATACCCGTCAGGCTATCGAGCTCATTCGCGCAGCGGTTGAACGTGGCGTCACCTTCTTCGATACCGCTGAAGTGTATGGCCCCTTCCTCAATGAAGAAGTTGTCGGCGAAGCCTTAAAACCATTCCGTGACCGCGTGGTCATCGCCACCAAGTTTGGATTTACTTTTGGCGACGACAACAAGCAGCAGATTTTAAACAGCCGTCCGAAGCATATCCGTGAAGCGGTGGAAGGATCATTACGCCGTCTTAAGACTGATGTCATTGATCTGCTGTACCAACACCGTGTCGACCCGGATGTCCCTATTGAAGATGTTGCGGGAACAGTGAAGGACCTGATCGCTGAAGGCAAAGTTAAACATTTCGGTCTGTCCGAAGCGGGTGCGCAAACTATTCGTCGTGCGCATGCCGTACAACCTGTCACTGCCCTACAAAGCGAATACTCAATGTGGTGGCGCGAGCCTGAGCGGGAGATCCTGCCGTTGCTGGAGGAATTGGGTATTGGTTTTGTACCCTTCAGTCCATTAGGTAAGGGCTTCCTGACAGGATCGATTAGGCCAGGAACCACTTTTGGCAAGGATGACTACCGCAGCACAGTACCGCGTTTCGCCGGGCAGGCGATTGAAGCCAATGAAAAGCTGGTTTCATTGCTGGGTGAACTGGCGGCAGAGAAAGGTGTGACGTCTGCACAAATCGCGCTGGCGTGGCTGCTGGCACAAAAGCCGTGGATTGTTCCTATCCCTGGTACCACCAAACTGCATCGACTGGAAGAAAACCTTGGGGCTGCCGACATCATCCTTTCTCAGGATGACTCACGGCAGATAACCCAGGCGCTTGAAACCATTAAAATCGTCGGCGAACGTTACTCCCCTGAGCATCAGGCTCGCGTGGGCCGTTAATACCCGGACGGGTCTACGGACCCGTTATTCCTGGTAACGAAGTGCATCGATCATCAGCGCAAAAGCGGGCGGATGCTGCTTACGGCTCGGGTAGTAAAGATAGTATCCGGGGAAAGATGGGCACCAGTCCTGCAGAACCTGAATAAGCTCTCCTGACTTTATATAATCCTGCACCCTGTCTTCAGGTATGCAGGCAATGCCAAAACCAGATAACGCCGCATCAATCCTTTCTGCCTGCAGATTAAACGTGACCTGCCCTTCTACTCTGACCCGTAACGGCTTCCCATCCTTCTCAAACTCCCAGTGGTAAAGCCCACCGGCTGTCGGCAGGCGCATATTGATACACCTGTGATTTTGTAGCTCGTGCGGCGTTTCAGGTGCAGGATTTGCAACGAAATAAGACGGCGCTCCCACCACAGCCATTCTCATGTCCGGGCCAATTCTTACCGCAATCATATCCTTATCCACGCTTTCGCCCAGGCGGATCCCGGCATCAAAACGCCCCTCAACAATATCGACAAAGCCGTTATCCACCACCAGTTCGAGATTAATTTCCGGGTATTCCCTGAGGAAGGGTTTTAGCTTCGGCCACACCAGACTTCGCGCGGCATGCTCCCCGGCAGATAAACGGATATTGCCGGAGGCGGTGCCGTTCAGTTGAACCAGCGATTCCAGCTCCTGCTCGAGATCGGCAATACGCGGTTCAAGGCAGGCAATAATTCTCTCACCGGCTTCTGTAGGGGCAACGCTTCGGGTCGTACGGGTCAGAAGGCGGATATTCAGCCTTTCCTCCAGGGCCTTCATCGCGTGGCTGAGTGCAGACTGAGAAACGCCCAGTTTACCCGCCGCTTTGGTGAAACTTCGCTCCCTTGCTACTACAAGAAAGATTTGCAGTTCGTTGAAATTTTCTTTGAGCATCGGCGATTTCCTTAAAAACCAACGCTATCGGCCAGTTTCCAGGGGTTCTCTTTGGGTTTAGCAGTTTCAACCTGACGAGCAGTCAGCTTCATTGGGGTACCTCTCAGCAGGGGGTACAATTATACCCCATCCATACCCCCACATTGAGCTTGACCCTGGGGGAGTACAATTGAGTTCAATAGACTAATAGAATGCTATAACTGCTGATTTATCAAGGGAAAATTGAGTTGAGTGGACTTCAGGAGACTTGAGTCTGGAGCGGGCGAAGGGAATCGAACCCTCGTATAGAGCTTGGGAAGCTCTCGTTCTACCATTGAACTACGCCCGCGAGGAGGTGCGAGGGTCATTATAGACCTTACGCACCCGCTGACAAGCCCATAACAGGCTAACTGTCGATAAAATAACCTTTTAGCACTTAGGCTTACTGCCCTGCGGCGGCAAATAGCGCAGCGGGTCGATCGCCGTCGCCCGGTAGCGAATCTGGAAGTGCAGGCGTACGGAATCCGCATCCGAGCTGCCCATGGTGGCAATCTGCTGGCCGCTCTTCACGCTCTGGCCGTTATTCACCATCAGCTTGTCGTTGTGTGCATAGGCGCTGATATAGTCCTCATTATGTTTAATCATAATCAGGTTGCCGTAGCCGCGCAGCTGGTTACCCACGTACACCACTTTGCCCGCCCCTGCCGCATACACCGGCTGGCCGCGCTTACCGGCAATATCGATACCTTTATTGCCGCCATCGCTGGTGGAGTACGGCAGTATAACTTTGCCGCTGGTCGGCCAGCGCCAGCAGCGTTGCCCGACCGGCGGCCAGGAGGATTGCGGCACCGCCGAAGATGGCGTCACGGCAGCGGTGCGCTTCGCGGAGGATTTCTTGCCGGATGCCCCCGCCTTCGCCGTGGCCCCTGAACCACTGTTCAGCTTCAGCTTTTGCCCAACCTCGATGGTATAGGGAGGTGAAATATTATTGAGACGGGCGAGATCCCTGACGCTGGTGCCAGTGGAACGTGAAATAGCGTACAGCGTGTCGCCGCGCTTCACTGTGTAGGTGGACCCGGAATCGGATGAGCTGGAACACCCCGCGACGATCAGGCTGCTCAGCAACATTATTGCAATAACAAAGCGTTTTCTCATCAGGCGTCCTGCGCTTAACACGTACATTCACCTCTCAACCAGAGGCGATTATCATACCAGTCCCTAAGGCAATCCCCAATCGCTACCCTTCATACAGAAGTATTAAACGGATAGCCATGCGTAATAATATCCATCAACGCGGGCAGATAAGGCATAGACGGCAATTTTACCAGCGCCGGGTAGAATATTTGCGGCGAGGGGAAAACATCGACCACGTAGCACTGGTTAAGCTTATCAGCATCCACTTCAGAAGAAGGTAGCAGCGTCGCAGCCTGCAGTCCGGACTCCAGCCAGTCGAGAATTACGCCCGGCTGCGTAATGTGCATAATCACCTTCGCGTTGACCCCGGACTTACGAAACAGCTCCATTAGCATCTCGTAAGTCCCTGAATCTTTTGCTCTATGAAGTAATACCAGCGGCAGCGCCGCCAGCGATGTGTAGCTATACGGATTAGACGGCGGCTCCGGCAGGCAGCTTTTATTGATCACCGCGACCAGCTTAATCGGGTCAAAAGAGACATAATCAAAGCCTTCGCTACGGTAGGGGCGCTGGATTAAGGCTAAATCAATTGCGCCCTCGGTTAATAACGTTTCGAGATGGCTGGAGTCAGTAACGGAAATATTTATGGAAGTGTCGGGATGACGTCGATATACCTCCATCAGCAATGCTTTAAAATAATTCTGATAGAGATGAGTTAAGCCGATTCTCAATTCAGTTCTGTTTTTGTGCGCAATATCCGTCGTTTCCCGCGCCGTATCCTCTACCTGGCGTAATATTTCACACGCTTTTCGATAGAGAAAAAAACCGGCTTCCGTAGGCTCAATGCGGTTTCCCCGGCGAACAAAAAGCGATACCTGAAGCTCCTCTTCCAGCTCCTGAATTCGCTTGCTGAGCGGCGGCTGCGCCATGTTCAGCGACTTCGCCGCCTGGCTCACCGAACCTTGTTCCACCACCCGACAAAAATAGCGTAAGCGCTTTAAATCCATCATCATTATCCGCAGTGTAATTTATCACCAGTATCACACTTAGCCGGAGAAATAAAAAGCCGCAGCGTTGCTCCTCATATTAATTAATCATTATTTAACACCTTGTTAAAATAAACTTTTTTGATCTACTGACCATCCGGTAAACGGTATTTGTTTATCCGCGCCAGGGAAAATATTGTGCCGGGAGCAAAGTTTTTTTTCCGAAGGAACATCCCATGGCAAATAGTGATAACAAAACACCCTTATCGGTACATGATTTACGCTCCGCGCTGGATCTGCTGAAAACGCTTCCCGGCGAGTATGTTGAAACCAATACCGAAGTCGACCCGCACGCCGAACTCTCCGGCGTCTATCGTTACGTAGGCGCCGGCGGGACCTGCCAGCGTCCGACCCGCAAGAATGGCCCGGTCATGGTCTTCAATAAAATCAAAGGCTTTGAAAATATCAGCGTGGCGATTGGCCTGAATGGCTCCCGCCAGCGCGTCAGCCATTTTCTCCAGTGTGAACCGGCTAAACTGGGGCATCTGCTGAAGGATTCAGTAAAAAACGCAATAGCCCCGGTGATGACCCAGGGCGCAGCGGTATGCCAGCAAGTGGTCCATCTGGCAAGCGATGCCGATTTCGATCTGCGCAAGCTGCTGCCGGCACCGACGAATACCGAAGAAGACGCCGGCCCCTATATTACGATGGGCCTGTGCTACGCCTCCGATCCAGAAACGCATGAGTCCGATATCACCATTCATCGCCTGTGCGTCCAGAGCCGCGACGAACTCTCCATGTGGCTAACGCCCGGCCGCCATATCGATGCTTTTCGCATGAAGGCTGAAGCGGCAGGCCAGCCGCTGCCGATTTCAATCAGTATCGGCGTCGATCCGGCCATTGAAATTGCCGCCTGTTTCGAGCCGCCGACCACCCCGCTGGGCTTCAACGAGTTAAGCATCGCCGGCGCGCTGCGCGGCAAAGCGGTGGAGATGACGCAGTGTAAAACCATTAACGAGAAAGCGATCGCCCACGCTGAGATCGTGATTGAAGGCGAACTGCTGCCCAACGCGCGCGTACGAGAAGATCAGAACACCCATACCGGCCGCGCGATGCCTGAGTTTCCGGGCTATACCGGCGAAGCTAAAGAGGCGATCCCGGTCATCAAAGTGAAAGCCGTCACTCACCGTATCAATCCTATCTGGCGCACCACCGTAGGACCAGGCGAAGAACACGTCAATATGGCCGGTATCCCGACCGAAGCCAGCATTCTGGATATGGTCGAACGCGCGATGCCTGGCAAGCTGCTGAACGTCTTTGCCCATTCGGCTGGCGGCGGCAAGCTGCTGGCGGTGCTGCAGTTCAAAAAATCCTCCCCGGCGGACGAAGGGCGCCAGCGTCAGGCTGCTCTGCTGGCGTTCTCAGCCTTCCCGGAACTGAAGCACGTCATTCTGGTCGATGAAGACGTCGATATTTTCGACAGCGACGACGTGCTTTGGGCCATGCAAACCCGCTACCAGGGCGATGTCGATACAATCACTATTCCCGGCGTTCGCTGCCATCCGCTCGATCCGTCGCAGGTACCGGAATACAGCCCGAGCATCCTGCAGCAGGGAATGTCCTGCAAAACGATATTCGACTGCACGGTGCCGTTCCATCTGAAGCACAACTTCCAGCGCTCCAGATTTAAAGAAGTGGACGTGAAGCGCTTCCTGCCGGATTTCGAATAAAAGGAGAACCTCATGACGGCACGCATCATCATTGGTATCAGCGGCGCATCCGGGTTTCAGTACGGCGTTAAGGCGCTGGAGCTACTGCGCCCGCATCCCGTTGAAGTCCACCTGGTCGTCTCTAAAGGCGCGGAAAAAACCTGCGAGCTGGAGACGAATTACCGCCTGGACGAGGTGATGGCGCTGGCCGACGTGGTGCATCCCATCGCCAATCTTGGCGCAGCTATCTCCAGCGGTTCATTTAAAACGCTGGGGATGCTAGTCGCGCCGTGTTCAATGCGTTCTTTAGGCGCCATCGCCCACTGCCTGACCGACAACCTGCTCACCCGCGCGGCAGACGTGGTGCTGAAAGAACGTCGCCGCCTGGTGCTGCTGGTCCGGGAAACGCCGCTGAACCTCGGCCACATCCGCAATATGGCCGCCGTAACCGAAATGGGCGGAATTATCTTTCCGCCGGTCCCGGCGCTTTACCAGCGTCCGCAAACGGCGGACGACATCGTTACCCATAGCGTCAATCGCGCGCTCGATCTGTTTGACCTGCAGGTCAACAACATCCCCCGCTGGGGTGAAGGCGAGCTACGTTTTAATTAACCGGAAATTATTCAATGTTAATCGGCCCATATGTAAACGGAGCCGCCGTGATTATCGGCGGACTCATCGGCGCTGCGGCGGGCGGCAAGCTCCCCGAGCGCGTCAAAACGGCGCTGCCGATGACCTTCGGCCTGTGCTCCGTTGGTCTTGGTATTACGCTGGTGCTCAAAGTGAAATATATGCCCGCCGTCGTGCTGGCAATGGTGATTGGCGCCATCCTCGGCGAATTGCTGCATCTGGAAAAGGGCATCGGTAAAGCCGCAGGTTCCACCCGCGGTTTGATCAACAAAGTGCTGCCGCCGGTCAATGGCCTCGGCCATGAAGAGTTTACCGAGAAATTTGTCGCCATCCTGGTTCTGTTTTGCGCCAGCGGCACCGGTATTTTCGGCGCGATGACCGAAGGCATGAGCGGCGATCCGTCAATTCTGTATATCAAAACGATTCTCGATCTATTTACCGCCGGGATTTTCGCGACGCTGCTGGGCTACGCGGTGATGACCATTGCTATCCCGCAGGTCATTATTCAGGTGGCGCTGGCGATGCTGGCGGTGGTTATTCTGCCGTCGATCTCGCCTGATATGATGGCGGATTTCTCCTGCGCCGGCGGGCTGCTGATGGTGGCTACCGGGTTGCGTATCTGTAACATTAAGCTCTTTCCGGTAGCCAACATGTTGCCAGGGCTTGTTTTGGTAATGCCTTTGTCCCATTTATGGGCTACCCTAGTGGCCTGAGTACATGACCCGGCGGGTTTGTGCCGGGTCATTTTCTATTTCAGGAGTTGTCATGGCCGGGGAACATGTCATTTTGCTGGACGAGCAAGATAAGCCTACAGGTATGCTGGAGAAGTATGCCGCCCACACCCTCAATACCCCTCTGCATCTCGAGTTTTCCAGCTGGCTGTTCAATGAACAAGGCCAACTGCTGGTCACGCGCCGCTCGCTGGGCAAAAAAGCCTGGCCAGGCGTATGGACGAACTCAGTCTGCGGGCATCCGCAAACCGGCGAAACCTTTGAACAGGCCGTTGAGCGCCGCTGCCGCTTTGAGCTCGGCGTCGAGATAACCCGTATCGTCCCGGTCTTTCCGGGGTTCCGTTACCGGGCCGTCGCGCCGAATGGCATTGTCGAAAACGAGGTCTGTCCGGTCTATGCGGCACGAGTAGCCAGCGCGTTACGGATAAATCCTGACGAAGTGATGGATTTTCAGTGGAGCCATCTTGAGGATGTTTTAAGCGCAATTCGCGCGACGCCCTGGGCTTTTAGCCCGTGGATGGTCATGCAGGCTGCGGATGATAATGCGCGTAATGCCTTAATAAGCTTTAGCCGCCAGGCATAAAAAACCCCAGCAGCGCTGGGGTTTCGTTTATTACAGTCTACCCGCCATACTTCAGGTTGCATGTGCGTTGGCTTTCATGCAACTCGAATGATTCAGGGTTCAGAACTTATTTTACCGGACGCATCGCCGGGAACAGGATCACGTCGCGGATAGTGTGGCTGTTGGTAAACAGCATCACCATACGGTCGATACCGATACCGAGGCCCGCGGTCGGCGGCAGGCCGTGCTCCAGCGCGGTGACGTAGTCTTCGTCATAGAACATGGCTTCGTCGTCACCGGCAGCTTTCGCGTTAACCTGATCGAGGAAACGCTGCGCCTGGTCTTCCGCATCGTTCAGCTCGCTAAAGCCGTTACCGATTTCACGCCCGCCGATGAAGAATTCAAAACGATCGGTGATTTCCGGGTTCTCGTCGTTACGACGCGCCAGCGGAGAGACTTCTGCCGGATATTCGGTGATGAAGGTAGGCTGAATCAGATGCGCTTCCGCCACTTCTTCGAAGATCTCGGTCACGATGCGGCCCAGACCCCAGCTCTTCTCAACGTGAATGCCGATGCTTTCCGCAATGGCTTTTGCAGAATCGAAGTTATCCAGATCGGCCATCTCGGTTTCCGGACGGTACTTCTTGATCGCTTCGCGCATCGTCAGTTTTTCAAACGGCTTGCCGAAATCAAAGGTCTGATCGCCGTAAGGCACTTCGGTATGGCCGAGAACGTCCTGCGCCAGGGTGCGGAACAGGGATTCGGTCAGCTCGATCAGGTCTTTATAGTCCGCATAGGCCATATAGAGTTCCATCATGGTGAACTCTGGGTTATGACGAACGGAGATACCTTCGTTACGGAAGTTACGGTTGATTTCGAACACGCGCTCGAAGCCGCCAACCACCAGACGCTTCAGGTACAGTTCCGGCGCGATGCGCAGGTACATATCCAGATCCAGCGCGTTGTGATGGGTGATGAACGGACGGGCGGAAGCGCCACCGGGGATCACCTGCATCATCGGGGTTTCCACTTCCATAAAGCCGCGGCCGACCATGAACTGACGAATGCCGGCCAGGATCTGCGAACGCACTTTAAAGGTGTTGCGCGATTCATCGTTGGAGATCAGATCCAGGTAGCGCTGACGATAGCGCGCTTCCTGATCCTGCAGGCCGTGGAATTTGTCCGGCAGCGGGCGCAGGGCTTTGGTCAGCAGGCGCAGCTCGGTGCAATGGATGGAGAGTTCACCGGTCTTGGTTTTGAACAGCTTACCGCGCGCCGCGATGATGTCCCCGAGGTCCCATTTTTTGAACTGCTCGTTGTAGACGCCTTCCGCCAGATCGTCGCGGGCGACGTACAGCTGAATGCGGCCGCCAACGTCCTGCAGCGTAACGAAGGAGGCTTTACCCATGATACGGCGGGTCATCATGCGGCCAGCAACGGCGACTTCAACGTTCAGCGCTTCCAGCTCTTCGTTTTCTTTGGCATCGAATTCAGCGTGCAGTTGGTCAGAGGTGTGGTCACGACGGAAATCATTCGGGAACGGGATACCCTGCTCACGCAGCGCAGCCAGCTTCTCACGACGGGCTTTCAGTTCATTATTAAGGTCAATTGCCGCGTCAGCGCCCTGTGCTTGTTGTTCAGACATGTTGGTTCCTCATAACCCTGCTTTCAAACTTGCTTCGATAAATTGATCCAGGCTGCCGTCCAGCACCGCCTGAGTGTTGCGGGTTTCCACCCCGGTACGCAGATCTTTAATGCGGGAGTCATCCAGCACGTAAGAACGGATCTGGCTGCCCCAGCCGATGTCGGATTTGGTATCTTCCATCGCCTGCTTCTCGGCATTTTTCTTCTGCATTTCCAGCTCATAAAGCTTCGCTTTCATCTGCTTCATGGCCTGGTCTTTGTTCTTGTGCTGCGAACGGTCGTTCTGGCACTGGGTCACTAAGCCGGTCGGAATATGGGTGATACGCACCGCGGATTCCGTACGGTTAACGTGCTGACCGCCCGCGCCGGATGCGCGATAAACGTCAATGCGCAGATCCGCCGGGTTGATTTCGATATCAATATCGTCATCCACTTCCGGATAAACGAACGCGGAGCTGAAAGAGGTATGGCGGCGGCCGCCGGAATCGAACGGGCTCTTACGTACCAGACGATGAACGCCGGTTTCGGTACGCAGCCAGCCGTAAGCGTAGTCGCCAATAATCTTGATGGTCACGGACTTAATGCCCGCCACTTCGCCTTCAGACTCTTCGATGATCTCGGTCTTGAAGCCGCGCGCTTCGGCCCAGCGCAGATACATGCGCATCAGCATGCTCGCCCAGTCCTGCGCTTCCGTACCGCCGGAACCGGCCTGGATGTCGAGGTAGCAATCGGCGCTGTCGTATTCACCGGAGAACATGCGGCGGAACTCAAGCTGCGCCAGCTTCTCTTCCAGCACATCAAGCTCAGCAACGGCTTCGTTAAAGGTCTCTTCGTCGTCGGCTTCAACGGCCAGCTCCAGCAGACCGGAAACATCCTCCAGCCCCTGAGACATCTGATCCAGCGTATCAACGATGGCTTCCAGCGAGGAACGCTCTTTGCCCAGCGCCTGCGCACGTTCTGGTTCGTTCCAGACGTCAGGCTGCTCCAGCTCGGCGTTTACTTCTTCAAGACGCTCTTTCTTAGCATCGTAGTCAAAGATACCCCCTAAGAACGTCCGAGCGCTCCGTGAGGTCCTGAATACGGTTTTTTACCGGATTTATTTCAAACATGGTCGGTTTCTTTTAATGGATTCGTCAAAATGCGGTGATAAGAGCGGAATTCTACCGGATTCGCGCTCTCATTAATATACTGTTCTCAATTTGGCCAGAGGTGGTCAATGATCAGCTGCAGGCTGCGGTTGCCGCGGAACTCATTGATATCCAGCTTATAGGCAAGCTGAACTTCGCGAACGCCGTTATCCGGCCAAATGGAAGTATCCACATTGAACGCAATACCGTCCAGCAGCGGGCCGCCGCCGACCGGCTCAACCATCACCTTCAGGTGACGCTCGCCGACCAGACGCTGTTGTAGCAGACGAAAACGGCCATCGAACAGCGGCTCAGGGAACATCTGCCCCCATGGCCCGGCGTCGCGCAGCATTTGTGCGACCTCCATGCTCATCTCTGCCGCCGCCAGCGGGCCGTCGGAGACCACTTCGCCCTGCAGTAGCGCAGGATCGAGCCACTCGGTCACCAGTTCGCCGAAACGCTGCTGAAACTCCTCAAAACGCGCCTCTTCTAACGACAAACCCGCCGCCATGGCATGACCACCGAACTTCAGAATCAGCCCGGGATAGAGGGTATCCAGACGCTCCAGCGCATCGCGCATATGCAGCCCCTGAATCGACCGACCTGAGCCTTTGAGCGTACCGTCACCGGTGGGCGCAAAGGCGATAACCGGGCGATGGAAGCGCTCTTTAATACGCGAGGCCAGAATGCCGACGACGCCCTGATGCCACTGCGGGTGGTACATCGCCAGGCCGCCGGGCAGCGTCTCGCTGCTGCGTTCCAGCTTTTCACACAGGGTCAGCGCTTCCGCCTGCATCCCCTGTTCTATCTCTTTACGCGTCTGGTTTAACGCGTCCAGCTCATTGGCCAGCACCCGCGCTTCGCCGGTGTTGTCGCACAGCAGCAGCGCCACGCCGACGGACATGTCGTCCAGCCGCCCTGCCGCATTAAGGCGCGGGCCAAGCGCGAAGCCGAGATCGCTTGCCGCCAGCTTTTGCGGATCGCGGTTGGCGATTTCCAGCAGCGCCTTGATGCCCGGACGGCATTTACCTGCCCGAATGCGGCTCAGCCCCTGCCAGGTCAGAATACGGTTGTTGGCATCCAGCGGTACGACGTCCGCCACGGTGCCAAGCGCCACCAGATCGAGTAAATCCGCCAGATTCGGCGGCGCAATGCCGCGCTCATCAAACCAACCTTTATCACGCAGAAAAGTGCGCAGCGCCAGCATCAGATAAAAGGCCACGCCAACCCCGGCCAGCGATTTTGACGGGAACTCGCAGTCCCGCAGGTTCGGGTTAATAATCGCTTCGGCGGCAGGCAGCGTATCCCCCGGCAGATGGTGATCGGTCACCAGCACCGGAATACCCAGCGCATGGGCGCGCTCGACGCCGGCGTGGGAGGAAATGCCGTTATCCACGGTCATTATCATCTGCGCGCCGCGGGCGTGAGCCTGATCGACCACTTCCGGACTCAGGCCATAGCCATCCTCAAAACGGTTTGGCACCAGGTACGAGACGTTGCCGTAGCCCAGCCCCCGCAGGGCCAGAACGCTAAGCGCAGTGCTGGTAGCGCCGTCGGCGTCAAAATCGCCGACCACCACAATGTGCAGCTCCTGCTTAAATGCGCCGTAGAGCATCTCTACCGCTTTTTCGACGCCGGTCAGCTGCGACCATGGCAGCATACCTTTTACACCGCGTTCCAGCTCCTGCGCGCTACGCACGCCGCGGCTGGCGTACAGCCGCTGCAGCAGCGGAGGGAGATCGGCAGGTAAATCGACGCCGTCAGCCGCCTCGCGGCGGCGTAGTTGTATCTGTTGTTTCACGCGAATCAGTTACCGCTTATCTGTTTTTGATGCTCATCAAGGAGCGCTTTCAGGTCTTTAGGATCGCGATAGCCAGGCATCAGCGTACCGTCGCTCAGCACCATCGCCGGCGTGCCGTTAACGCCAAGCTGCACGCCGAGCGTGTAGTGTTTAGCGATATCAACATCGCAGCTCGCTGGCTGCACGCCTTTGCCGCTCATCGCGTTATCCAGCGCTTTGTTGCGATCTTTGGCGCACCAGATAGCCTTCATATTCTGCTCGGCTTCGCTTTGCAGCCCCTGGCGCGGGAAGGCCAGATAGCGCACGGTAATCCCCAGCGCGTTATAGTCGCTCATCTGCTCATGCAGCTTGTGGCAGTAACCGCAGGTAATATCGGTGAAGACGGTGATGACATGTTTTTCCTGCGGCGCTTTGTAGACGATCATCTCTTTTTCCAGGGCGTTTAGCTTCCCCCCCAGCAGCGCATTGGTAACGTTTACCGGCTGCGCGCCGCTGACATCGTACATCGGCCCCTGGATAATGTGTTTACCATCATCGGTGACGTACAGCACGCCGCTGTCCGTCAACACGGTGCTGATGCCTTTGACCGGCGAAGGCTGCACGTCCGAGCTCTGCACGCCAAGCTTCGCCAGCAGTTGCTTGATCGCCGCGCTATCGGCATGCGCCGCACCGGATAAGGTGGTCGCCAGCAGAGTGAACATCAGTAAACCTTTTTTCATACTCAGTCCTTTTTTTCAGCACTCACGCACGCGGGTGATGCTGTTGATGGAGTTGTCGCAGACGCTCGGTCGCCACGTGGGTATAGATCTGCGTCGTGGAGAGATCGCTGTGTCCTAACAGCATCTGCACCACGCGTAAGTCAGCGCCGTGATTAAGTAAATGGGTAGCGAACGCATGGCGCAGCACGTGCGGAGATAGCTTTTCGCTGTCAATTCCCGCCAGTAAGGCATAGTGCTTAATTCGATGCCAGAACGTCTGGCGCGTCATCTGCTGCGCGCGCTGGCTGGGAAAAAGCACATCGGAAGCCACGCCGTTCAGCAGCCAGGGACGCCCGTACTCCAGGTAATTCTCAACCCACAGTACCGCCTCTTCGCCTAACGGCACCAGACGTTCTTTATTTCCTTTACCGATCACGCGCAGCACGCCCTGACGCAGGCTGATATCGCTCATGGTCAGGCCCACCAGTTCAGAAACGCGCAGACCGGTGGCGTACAGCACTTCCAGCATCGCTTTATCACGCAGTTCCAGCGGTTGTTCAACCAAAGGGGCCTGAAGCAGGCGCTCAACCTGCGCCTCGCTCAGATCCTTCGGCAGCCGCTGCGGCAGCTTTGGCGATGCGAGCAGCGCGCTGGGGTCATCGGGGCGAATTTTTTCCCGGTACAGATGCTGGAAGAAGCGACGCACGGCGCTTAGCAGGCGCGCGGTGCTGGTGGCTTTATAACCGCCGGTTTGCCGCTCCGCCAGCAGCGACTGGAGATCTTCGCCGCTGACGCTAGCAAGCGACAGGCCACGATGATGCAGCCATTCCACGACCATCGTCAGATCCCGGCGGTAGGCGCTCAGCGTGTTTTCCGCCAGATTCCGCTCCAGCCACAAGGCATCAAGAAACTGCTCGATTTGTGCGAGATCCTGTTCCACTCCGGCCTCTTTGTATATTAAAACGGCGCCATTATACCCTAAATAATTCGAGTTGCAGGCGGGCGCGGCCTTTCTGGTACACTAAGCGCAAAGTCACAGCAAGAATTGAGACGTTTCCGCGATGAACATAGGTCTTTTTTACGGCTCCAGCACCTGCTACACAGAAATGGCGGCGGAAAAAATCCGCGATATCATCGGCCCTGAACTGGTGACGCTGCATAACCTGAAAGATGATTCCCCTGCCCTGATGACGCAATATGATGTGCTGATCCTCGGCATTCCAACCTGGGATTTTGGCGAGATCCAGGAGGACTGGGAGGCGGTCTGGCAGCAGCTTGATACGCTGGATCTGCAGGGTAAAATCGTCGCGCTCTATGGCATGGGCGACCAGCTAGGCTACGGCGAATGGTTCCTTGACGCGCTCGGCATGCTGCACGATAAGCTGGCAACAAAAGGGGTTAAGTTCATCGGCTACTGGCCAACCGAAGGCTATGAATTTACCAGCCCGAAACCGGTCATCGCCGACGGCCAGCTGTTCGTTGGTCTGGCGCTCGATGAAACCAACCAGTATGACCTGAGCGATGAGCGTATTCAGAACTGGTGCGAGCAAATCCTCGGCGAAATGGCTGAGCAGTTCGCCTGAGTCCAGGCTTAATCTTGCGTCGGTTTCTGTAACACCAGCCGACGCAGATCGCGCCACTCGCCCGCGTCCATGCTATCCGCCGCCACCCATAGATGCTGAGTGCGTTGGTTTTCCGTATTTCGCAGACGCAGCAGCATTCCGCTATTGATTACCCACGGGGTGCCGACGATATCCCACTCCGCTTTTTGCCAGCGCAGGCGAGAGTCAATCAGCAGCTTTATTTCCCCCTGTCGGGCATGGATCCGCCGCTGGCTGCGCACGCAGTCGAACACCACCAGCGACAGCAGTATCAGCCACAGCGGGGTATAGCTCAGCGGCCAGGGCAACACCAGCACCAGCGCCGCCACCACGCCGTGCATCAACAGTGAGAACCATTGCGCTCGCCACGAGATGCGTAAATCAGATTGCCACAGGACCACGTTCCCGATTCCGTGTCTGAATTAATTTTACCATCCGCTGCAGTTCTGCATCAGCCGGTTCGCCATGGTTCATCAACCAGTTGAACAGGTCCGGATCGTCATTTTCCAGCAGGCGGATGAACAACCGCTTATCGTCATCACTGAGCGTATCGTACTCATGCTCAAAAAACGGCATGATGGAGATATCGAGTTCACGCATTCCCCGGCGGCATGCCCAGTGGATGCGAGCTTTATTGTTAATATCCATGTTTTACTTCCTGCTTATAAATATTGCTTAGTTTAACCCGTTTTCGCCGCTGACTTCACTGGAATATCAAGATTCACGAGCGCTATTCCATGAAATCTCTAAAATAATCAGGTTATTGATAATTTCGTTCGCGTTAGCGCCCAGTTTTGAGGGCACGAATGGCCTGGCAAAAGCGCTTGCATTGCACCATAGCTCTTTTACCATTAGTCACACACTCTGCGTTAAGCTATTCAGGATATGACTATGGCTTTTACACCTTTTCCTCCGCGTCAGCCCTCCTCTTCCGCTCGTCTGCCGTTAACGCTGATGACGCTGGATGACTGGGCGCTGGCGACGATTACCGGGCCGGATGGCGAGAAATATCTGCAGGGGCAGATCACCGCTGACGTCAGCCACCTGACCGACGAGCAGCATCTGCTTGCCGCGCATTGTGACGCCAAGGGCAAGATGTGGAGCAATCTGCGCGTTTTCCGTCGCAACGAGGGTTTTGCGTGGATTGAGCGCCGCAGCCTGCGCGATGCGCAGCTGACTGAACTGAAAAAGTATGCGGTGTTCTCTAAAGTGACCATCGCCGCCGACGATGAATCCGTGCTGCTGGGCGTTGCCGGGTTCCAGGCACGCGCTGCGCTGACGCCGCTGTTTAACGAGCTGCCAAATGCCGATAAACAGGTTGTCAGCGAAGGTGCCACCAGCGTGCTGTGGTTTGAGCATCCCGCCGAGCGCTTCCTGCTGGTGACCGATGTGGCAACCGCCACCCGCATCACCGACGCGCTGCGCGGCGAAGCACAGCTAAACAATAGCCAGCAGTGGCTGGCGCTGAATATTGAAGCTGGCCTGCCGGTCATCGACAGCGCCAACAGCGCGCAGTTTATTCCGCAGGCCACCAACCTGCAGGCGCTGGGCGGCATCAGCTTCAAAAAAGGCTGCTATACCGGTCAGGAGATGGTTGCCCGCGCTAAATTCCGCGGTGCCAATAAGCGCGCCCTGTGGTATCTGGCCGGGACCGCCAGCCGCGTGCCTGAAGCCGGGGAAGACCTGGAAATGAAGATGGGTGACAACTGGCGTCGTACCGGTACCGTTTTAGCGGCCGTGCAGCTGGATGATGGTCGCCTGCTGGTGCAGGTAGTGATGAATAACGATATGGAGCCGGGCAGCGTATTCCGCGTGCGCGACGATGCCGGCAGCCTGAGCATTGAGCCGCTGCCGTATTCGCTGGAAGAGAGTTAAAGCGATATTCCCCGCCGCCTTCTTCCTGGAGGCGGCGCTACCCCACCCGCAAACCACGAAACACCCGCGACCGCGCGCTTTGCGCAAATGCGCCATCTCTGGCCCAGGCCACTTTCATGCGTAGAAGAATAGTGTATGTTCTGAACAATCATTTATTTCTTAAGCGGTAAAAGAGATGAGACGGATTGAGGTCATACTGGGGGAACTGGAGCGATTAACTCGCGGGCTGAATCTTGCGGATCTGGAACAGGAAACGGCATTTACGGCGGAAGCCATCGGCTTTAACCTCGGGCTTGCGCGCAACTCGGTCAGCAAAGATCTCAATCAATTATGGAACGACGGCCTGGTGATTAAGAGCAAAGGACGCCCCGTGTTCTTTTGGCACCGCCAGGCAATGGAAACGCTGCTGGGGCGCAGACTGAATGATACCGAATGTGAAGTGCGTACGGTTGCCGACCTTCTGCCGCATCAGGAAGGTTGCTCAACGGATGATCCCTTCAGCAGCCTGATTGGCTACGATCGCAGCCTCCGTGATGCGGTAGAAAAAGGCCGCGCAGCGGTGCTTTATCCTCACGGGCTCCATGTATTGCTGACCGGCCCCTCCGGGGTAGGTAAAACTTTCTTTGCCGAACTGATGCACCGTTTTGCCTGCGAGCATGCGGCGGGTTCCCCCCCGCCGCTGGTCTACTTTAACTGCGCCGAGTATGCGCATAACCCGGAGCTGCTCTCTTCGCATTTGTTCGGCCATCGACAGGGCGCATTTACCGGCGCCAGTGAGAATAAAGCCGGTCTGGTGGAGCAGGCGGACGGCGGATATCTGCTGCTTGATGAGGTGCACCGTCTGCCGTATGAAGGACAGGAAAAACTCTTCTCCATTCTCGACAAAGGCCAATATCGCCCGCTCGGTTCAAGCGCCACGGCGCGGTCGATCACGGTACGCTTGATTTGCGCCACCACCGAACCGGTCAGCTCAGCGCTGCTGCGAACCTTCCAGAGGCGCATCCAGGTCTGTATCGATCTCCCCGGGATCCGTCAGCGCTCGGTGGAAGAACAGGTGGAACTTATTGTCGGTTTTCTCCAGCGCGAGAGCCGCAAAATTGAGCGTACGGTCAGTATCGACAAAACGCTGTTGCTCTGGCTGCTGAATAAACCGCTGGAAGGCAATATCGGCCAGCTCAAAAGCGATATCCAGTTTCTTTGCGCCCAGGCGTGGGCTGCGGGAATGACCGAGCATAACGACACGCTCCGGCTGGATAAACGGCTGGTAGAAGTGCCGTTCAACGCCACCCCGGAACAGCGTCTGCTGATCGATACCTTGTTTGACGGCCAGGATCGGCTAAGCGTTGATGCGCGCACGTTACCCGCATTGAAAACCTCTCTGGCGACAGGAGCGGAGATCGAAGAAAGCGATCTGTTTTACAGCTTCCTGACCCGCGAATACGTCAACCTGCGCAACAGCAACGTCCCACCGGCTGAAACGCTGGCGATCCTCAAAAACAAACTCAGTTCCATCTTCGAATATGGCCTCTACAGCCGCGACAGCGTGGCCCATCCGCCGCGCTATGGCGATCGGATTGAAGAGCGGGTGACCCTGCTGATTGGCTGTGTGGAACAGGTGCTGGGCTTTACGCTGCCAGAAAACCTGATGAATCCGCTGCGTAAACACTTTCTGGCGCTAATTGGCTACGTGCAGCGCGGGCTGATCCCGCAGCTCTACTCCTCCAGCCTGATCCTCGACCGCTGCAAAGACGAGTATGAAAACGCGACTCTACTGTGCCGGAAAATCAACGAACTGCTGCATATTCAGTGCCCGGCGACGGAGGTCGTCTGGCTCTGTCTGTTCCTGAAAGAGTGTCGCCATTATCGCCAGCGGATCGACGCCAGTCCCGACTGCGGCGTCATTTTAATCGCCCACGGCGCGACGACGGCGACCAGTCAGGCGCAGTACGTCAACCGGGTACTGGAGCGCGAGCTGTTCAGCGCCATCGATATGCCCTTTGAGCAGTCGGTGCATGACACGCTGGAAACGCTAACCCAGCGGATCCAGACCCAACGCTACCGGCGGCTGATTCTGATGGTGGATATCGGCTCGCTGGTGCATTTTGGCAGCACCATCAGCAAGCTATTCAAGATTGACGTCCTGTTAATGCCCAATATTACGCTGACCAGTCTGCTGGAGCTGGGTCTGGATTTAAGCTATGAAACCAGCGAGCTACCGCAGCTGGCGGAATTACTGCAGAGTAAAAATATCCCCTGTCAGCTCTGTACTCCGCAGCAGGAGAACGGCGGTAAGGTGCTGGTGATCTCCTGCATTACCGGCATGGGAACCGCAGAGAAAATCAAAAAAGTGCTGGAGGAAAGTTTTGGCGAGCTGATGTCGCAGGATACGCGAATGGTGATCCTTGATTACAACGAGGTTCGCAGCCTGGAGCGCGTTCAGCAGTCGCTGCTGGCCGGTGAGCGACTGGCGGGGATTGTCGGCACCTTCCAGCCGGGGCTGCCGGACATTCCGTTTATCTCACTTGAAGAGCTGTTCTCCGAGCAGGGGCCGGAACTGGTGCTCAGCCTGCTCACGCCGGACCTATCAAGCAGTGAGCGCCGTCTGGAGATGGAGCGCAGCGCGATGCGCTTCATCAGCGCGCTGACCATGGAAAGTATCATCAACCATATTTCGGTACTCAATCCCCAGCGCATTCTCAAAGAAATGGAGGGCGTGTTTAACCATTTAACCACCTCGCTTTCGCTGAAACCCAGCCGCCAGGTGACACTGCGCTTCCTGATCCACTGCTGTTGCATGGTCGAGCGTATCGTGATTAACCGGAAACCGTTACAGATGTCGCTGGAGAGCCAGCCCGCGCTGGACGTCCGCGCGTTTAGTGTCATTAAATCCGCCTTCCAGCCGATCGAAGAGGCTTATGCCATTCGTTTATCCGACGCGGAATATTTTTATATCTACGAACTGCTATATCGCTGATCCCTTAACTGGCGTGGCTTTACGCCGCGCCTGCCCCTCTTCTCCCCCCATGTGACACAAATTCTGGCACAGCCTTTGCTCTTATTACGTATGTCAACGTAATAGCGCCAGGAGGCCATTTTGATTACCACTGAACCTTTGTCCCAGATCCTGCTGCTGACCCATGGCGGCTGGGGACAACAACTCTGCAACAGCCTGTGCATGGTGACGGGCGAAATTAAAGGCGTAACGGAAATCGCCCTGATGCCCGTCGATACATTGGGCGAGTTTTATCAGCGCGTAGAAGCTGTCGTGAAAACCCTGCCCGAAGGCTCGCTTATTCTGACCGATTTTATTGGCGGGACCACCTCTAACGTGGCCGCGCGGCTAAGCGCCGATTATCCGGTGGCGGTGATTTCCGGACTGAATGCCTCGCTGCTGCTGGAGGCCCTGGACAAGCGGGAACAGGGGCCGCTATCCGCCTGCGTAGCTGAATTGGTCGAAGCCGCGCGCAGCAGCTGTCTGGACGTTGTCGCCCACGTGCGTCAATTACAACAATCACAATAAGGAAAAAATATCATGGCTAACATCGTGTTATGTCGCATCGACAGCCGCCTCATTCATGGACAAGTGGTGACGAAGTGGGTCGGACAATCCCAGGCCAACCGGATTGCGGTAGTGAGTGATGAGCTGGATGCCGATCCGTTTATGAAAAATATCTATCTGATGGCGGCACCGCCAAACATCAAAGTGGATTGCTACAGCAATCAGAGCTTTGCCGCATCGTGGAAAGAAAACCAGCTTGGCGACGGCAGCGTGCTGGTGCTGTTCCCCTCTCTCGCGGCGATTCAGGAGGCCGTACAGCTCGGGTTTGATGTTTCCGCCATTCAGGTTGGCGGCTTAGGCGGCGGGCCGAACCGCAAGGTCGTTTTCCAGAACATCACGTTGGATGAAAAAGACGTTGGCATTCTTCACGACCTGAAAAGTCGAGGGATTAAGGCGGTCTTCCAGACTATCCCGGAAGATAAGCCGCAGTCGCTGGACGATATCCTGAAAAAATTCTAATCCTCTGATAACAGGGTAAATAATTATGGATACTTTAGTCTTTGCAAGCCTGATGGGATTGTATTACTGGTTTGCCCGCTTACGCCTTGGCTACACCTTCTCCGCCATGCTGCTTCAACCCGTGGTGATCGCCGTTTTTGTCGGCCTGCTGTTGGGCAACATGGAAACAGCGATGATTATTGGCGCTGGCATGCAGCTGGTTTACCTCGGCGTGACCTCAACGCCCGGCGGTAACGTGCCGTCAGATCCGGCGCTGGCCGCCTGCATCTCGATTCCTATTGCCGTAAAAGCCGGAATGGATCCGAACCTGGCCATCGCGCTGGCCATCCCGTTTGGCGTGATCGGCGTATTCCTTGACCAGCTCAGACGCACGCTGAACGCCGCGTGGGTCCATATGGCGGATAAACACGCGGAAACGGCCAACATGGGCGGCATTATGCGCTGCGCGTTCCTCTACCCGGCGTTGCTCGGCCTGGTGCTGCGTTTCCCGGTAGTGTTTGCTGCCAACTATTTTGGCCAGGACGTGGTGGAAAGTTTCCTCAAGCTGATGCCGCACTGGTTGACTCACTCCTTTGAAATTATGGGCGGCATTCTGCCGGCGCTGGGCTTTGCCATCACCATCATGGTGATCGGTAAGAAGAGCCTGCTGCCGTGGTTTATCGGCGGATTCTTTGCGGTGCTTTACCTGAAGGTGGACATCATGGCGATGGCAATCTTTGGTACCTGCGTGGCCTTCCTGATTAAGGGCCTGGCGAAAAATGAAGGAGCAGCATGATGAGCAGCGATGTAATGCAGCATGAACTGGTGGAGCGCGCGCGGGAGAACGGCACGCTGACCAAAGCGGACATCACCAAAGCCTGGTTTATTTACTGGCTGGGCGCGGAAGTTTCCAGCTCCTATGAGCGTTTACAAAGCCTGATTTTCTGCGCCTCAATGACGCCGATTATCAAAAAACTCTACCCGCAAAAAGAAGAGCAGGTGGAGGCGCTAAAACGCCATCTGAACTTCTTCAACTCTGAGCAGACCTTTGGCGCGGTGATTCAGGGGATCTCGATTGCGATGGAGGAGCAGAAAACCCGCGGTGAACCGATTAGCGACGCGTCTATCACCGGGATTAAGACCGGGCTGATGGGGCCGCTGGCCGGAATGGGGGACTCGATCATCTGGGCGGCCGTCATGCCGTTGCTGATTGCAATTTTCATCCCGTTCGCCGCCAGCGGCAGCGCGATGGGCGGTATTGTGCCTTTAATTCTCTATCCGGCCATTACGCTGGCGATCAGCTACGGCATGGTGCACAAAGGCTACACCCTGGGACGCGACTCAATCATCGGCCTGCTCCAGGGAGGGCGAATTAAGGAGCTTATCTATGGCGCGAACGTGCTGGGCCTGATTATGATGGGCGCGCTCTCCGCAAGCTACGTCAAAATAACGACTCCCTTAAAGCTCAGCGCGCTGAAGGGCTCGGAGGTGGTGGTCCAGCAAATCCTCGACTCTATCGCGCCCGGCCTGTTGCCGCTGGCGGCGGTGTTTGCCATCTACTTCTATCTGGTGAAGAAAGGGCCGCGCTACACCACCATTCTGCTGTCAATTGTCGCGCTCAGCGTGGTCTGTTCGCTGCTGGGAGTGTTGTAAACCATGACGCAGAATATCTATCAACAGTTGGGTTTAAAACAGGTGATTAACGCCTGCGGCAAAATGACAATTCTGGGCGTTTCCAGCGTGGCGCCGGAGGTGATGCAGGCAACGGCGCGGGCGGCATCGGCCTTTGTGGAAATCGACAGGCTGGTAGACCGCACCGGCGAGCGGGTCTCCCGCTTTACCGGTGCGGAGGACAGCTATATCACCTCCTGCGCCTCGGCGGGAATCGCCATCGCCGTGGCCGCCGCGATTACCCATGGCGACCAGGCGCGAGTGATGCAGATGCCGGACAGTCGCGGTATGGCCAACGAAGTCGTCATGCTCCGCGGGCATAACGTCGATTACGGCGCGCCCATCACCAGCGCGATTCGCTTAGGCGGTGGGCGCGTCGTGGAGGTCGGTTCAAGCAATCTGGCGGCGCGCTGGCAGCTGGAGAGCGCGATCTCTACCAGTACTGCCGCCCTGCTGTATGTGAAATCACACCACTGCGTGCAAAAAGGGATGTTGAGTATCGAGGATTTCGTGCAGGTCGCACAGACTCACAACCTGCCGCTGATTGTTGATGCCGCCGCCGAGGAGGATTTACGCGTCTGGGCGGCAAGCGGAGCGGACATGGTTATCTATAGCGGGGCAAAAGCGTTTAACGCGCCCACCTCCGGATTCATCACCGGGAAAAAACAGTGGATAGCGGCGTGTAAGGCGCAGCATCACGGTATTGCCCGGGCGATGAAAATCGGCAAGGAGAATATGGTCGGTCTGGTTTATGCGCTGGAACACTATCATCAGGGGCAGAAGGTGGTCACTGCCGAGGAACTCCTGCCCGTCGCGAAAGCGATCTCAGCGATAAACGGCTTACAAGCCGATATTGAGCAGGATGAAGCCGGACGCGCTATCTGGCGTATCCGCATTCAGGTGAATGCCCAGGCGCTGGGCCTGGATGCCCGCGAAGTCGAAGCACAGCTGCGCAATGGCGATATCGCCATTTACGCCCGGCGCTATAACCTCCATCAGGGGGTTTTTAGTCTGGACCCACGAACGGTGGCTGAAGGGGAGATGGCCCTGATCGTGGCGCGCTTAAAGGAGATTGCAAACCATGCAGCAAATTAATTTTTATCGCCAACGAGTGGCAATTAACGTACTGGCGAAAGATATCGCTAACGCCCGGGAAATTTATGATGCCGCCGAAGGCCATGCGGCGATTGGCGTCCTCTCTGCACAATTTGCCTCCGTAGAAGAAGGTGTTCAGGAGGTAAAACGCTGGATGGCGGAGATACCCTCCATCTCCGTAGGCCTGGGCGCCGGCGATCCTGCGCAGTATTACAAAGCGGCGATGATCGCGTCAGCGCTTCACCCGGCGCATGTTAATCAGACCTTTACCGGCTGCGGGTTTGCCGCAGGGGCGCTGGCAGCTACGGGCGGGCAGCAGACCTGCATTAACGCGCTGGTCAGCCCAACGGGAACCCCTGGCGAGGTTCTTATCTCCACCGGCGTCAGCAGCTGTCAGGGTACGCCGGCACGCGTCTCCTGCGATGCGGCGGTACGCATGATGCAGGACATGGGGGCCCATGCGGCGAAGTTTTTCCCCATGGGCGGCGAAAAGTCGTTACCGGAGCTGTATATGCTGGCGACCACGGCAGCTCGTAACGGGATGACGTTAATCGAACCAACCGGCGGAATCGATCTCGATAACTTTGGCATTATTTTGCAAAGCTGCCTGGAAGCAGGCGTACCTCGCGTGATGCCTCATGTTTACAGCTCGATAATCGACCCGCAAACCGGCAATACCCGGCCAGAAGATATCCGCAGATTAATGGATATCGTGAAAGCCGTGGTCTGAATAAAAAACACCAGGCCGTAGCCCAGGCAGGCAAGCCATCACCAACGGAGAATGTCCCGGAGGCGGCGCTGGCGCGCCATGTCCGGGCTACCAGCCCTCAGACGACGGTGAACCTGTAGCCCGGCTAAGCGTAGCGCGAGCCGGGAGATTTCTCAAAATTTAAGCCTGCCCGACGTACAAATAAATCGCCAGGAAGTGGCACACGCTGCCGCCCAGCACAAAGCCGTGCCAGATAGCGTGGTTGTACGGAATACGCTTACAAACGTAGAAAATAACCCCCAGCGAATAGACGACCCCGCCCACCGCAAGCAGCGTCACGCCGCCAATCGCCAGCTTAATCGCCAGCTGATAAACGACGATCAGCGACAGCCAGCCCATAGTCAGATAGGTCACTAAAGAGAGGATCTTAAAACGATGCGCAATCGTCAGCTTAAACAGGATCCCCAGCAGCGCCAGGCTCCAGATGACGATCATCAGCCCGCGCGAGAGCGGCGAATTTAGCCCCACCAGCAGAAACGGCGTGTAGGTTCCGGCAATCAGCAGGTAGATGGCGCAGTGGTCGAATTTTTTTAGCCACAGCTTAGCCCGCTGATGCGGAATCGCGTGATAGAGGGTCGAGGCGAGGAACAGCAAAATCATGCTGCCGCCGTACAGACTGTAGCTGGTGATAGCCGTTGCGCCGGCGTTGCTATCTACCGCCTGCACCAACAACAGCACCAGACCAACGATACCGAACACCAGCCCGATCCCGTGACTGATGCTGTTGGCAACTTCCTCTGCCAGAGAATATCCCTGTGTGATTAACGATTTGCGAACCATATTTGACTCCGAAAACCCGTACGCTTTCAATGCACACTTAGGTTAACTGAGAATGATTCCAGTGAACACCTGTTCGCTAAAATAAAAAGGTGAATATTTATGAACAGTATAAAATCAAAAGCTTACATAAAAATTTCAACTAACAGACGTTCACTATTTTATTAAAGCTTTTCGAATTCAATAACATAAAACTGCTTTTCTTCAGGATAGATCTCCGCAATCACCTCACGCAGCTGCGCCAGCGTCATGTTTTCCTGCTGCGCATGCAGTTCGGTCAGCGTATCCAGCGTTACCGTTGAGGTGGCCACCACGCGAATAGTGCAAAAATAGCCGTCATCTTCATAGCGGCCAACGCGCAGCACATCGCCCATTTTAAAGTGCGATTCAGCAGCATCGCGGATGGTAATCGTTTTGCGTCCGGCGAGAATGTCGTCCTGAAAACGCTGAAAAAAGGTTATGTCATTTGGCTGCATGATATCATTCCGTCCTGGTCATTATGAATTGTGAGTTTGCCACTGTGAGTATCTTCTCCCACGCCGCTATCGCCAGTCTCAATAATCTTGAGATTATGGTCTATCACTACGTCATTAAAAATCGCGACAAAGTGATGTACATGACCATCCGCGAGCTGGCGGAAGCGGCCGGAGTCTCCACGACTACCGTTCTGCGCTTCTGCCGCAAGCTGCAGTGCGAAGGCTACTCGGAGTTTCGCGTACGCTTTAAATTATATCTGGAGCAGAATGAGCCTCAACAGGCAAATATCGGCGCCAGCGAAATAATGAGCTTTTTTAAAAGCATCAATAACGATGAATTTGACCAACTGCTCGAGCAGGCGGTTGATATTATACTCGCTTCGGAAAGAATTATTTTCGTCGGCGCCGGCACCTCCGGCGCGCTGGCAAAATATGGCGCACGTTTCTTTTCTAACGTCGGAAAATTCAGCAATCATATCGACGATCCTTATTTTCCGGTGACCAATGATATGGCGCGTAATGCTCTGGCTATTGTGCTGTCGGTCTCCGGTGAAACCGAAGAAATCCTGCGCTTTGCCAGCCAGTTCAGCCTGCATCGCTGTAAAGTGATGTCCATCACCAGCCACGAGCACTCGCGGCTGGCAAAGCTCGCCGACTTCAATCTCTCCTGGCACGTTCCGCAAACGCGCATCGGCGGCGTCTACGATATTACCACGCAGATCCCGGTTATTTATATTCTGGAAACGTTAGGCCGTAAATTAGCGCGCAAACTCGTCTGAAAATAACAGGGTGTTTTTCCGATGTAACAAATTCCATTTCAGGCAAATTGTTATATCGTGACATTTATATTCCCTTTGTTAGACTCGCAGCCAACAGCCATTATGACGAGATGAGCAAAGATGAAAAAAATCCCTTTACCAAAAGACTTTTTATGGGGCGGTGCGGTCGCCGCACATCAGGTTGAAGGCGGCTGGAATAAAGACGGCAAAGGCCCGAGCATCTGCGACGTGCTAACCGGCGGCGCGCACGGCGTACCGCGTGAGATAACCCAGCAGGTCGAGCCGGGTAAATACTACCCCAACCACGAAGCCATCGACTTCCACGGCCGCTATAAAGAAGACATCAAGCTGTTCGCCGAGATGGGCTTCAAGTGCTTCCGTACTTCCATCGCCTGGACGCGCATCTTTCCGCAAGGCGACGAAACCCAGCCAAATGAAGAAGGGCTAAAATTTTACGATGACATGTTCGATGAACTGCTGAAGTACAACATCGAGCCGGTTATCACCCTCTCCCACTTTGAGATGCCGCTGCATCTTGTTCAGCAGTACGGCGGCTGGACCAACCGCAAAGTGGTCGATTTCTTTGTGCGTTTTGCCGAAACGGTCTTCGAGCGCTATAAGCACAAAGTGAAATACTGGATGACCTTCAACGAGATCAACAACCAGCGTAACTGGCGCGCGCCGCTGTTTGGCTACTGCTGCTCCGGCGTAGTCTATACCGAACATGAAAACCCGGAAGAGACCATGTACCAGGTGCTGCATCATCAATTCGTCGCCAGCGCGCTGGCGGTGAAAGCGGCGCGTCAAATCAACCCGGAAATGCAGGTTGGCTGCATGCTGGCGATGGTTCCTCTCTATCCGTACTCCTGTAAGCCGGAAGATGTGATGTTTGCGCAGGAATCGATGCGTGAACGCTACGTCTTTACCGACGTACAGCTGCGCGGCTACTACCCGAGCTACGTCCTGAACGAGTGGGAACGCCGCGGTTTCAATATCAAAATGGATGAAGGCGATGCGCAAATCCTGCGTGAAGGCACCTGTGCGTATCTCGGTTTCAGCTACTACATGACCAACGCGGTGAGAGCGGAAGGCGGCACCGGCGACGCAATTTCCGGCTTTGAAGGCAGCGTGCCCAATCCGCATGTCAAAGCCTCCGACTGGGGATGGCAAATTGACCCGGTTGGCCTGCGCTATGCGCTGTGCGAACTGTATGAACGCTATCAGAAACCGCTGTTCATCGTCGAAAACGGCTTTGGCGCGTACGATAAAGTAGAAGAAGACGGCAGCATCAACGACGACTACCGCATCGACTATCTTCGCGCTCACGTTGAAGAGATGATCAAAGCGGTGACCTACGATGGCGTTGAACTCATGGGCTACACCCCGTGGGGCTGCATCGACTGCGTCTCCTTCACAACCGGTCAGTACAGCAAGCGCTACGGCTTCATCTACGTCAACAAGCATGACGACGGCACCGGGGATATGTCCCGCTCGCGCAAAAAGAGCTTTAACTGGTACAAAGAGGTTATCGCCAGCAACGGCGAGAAACTGTAATCATCTTGCCCCTCCCCTCGGGAGGGGCAAAACTTCCCACAAAACAGACACTTCTTTACAGCATTAGCGTTGCTTACGCGCCCTCAACCGATAAGATAAACCGCAACAATCGTTGAGCTGCTGACGTTTACTCAGTGAATCAACGCCGCACGCTGCCGGCCGTTACGGCGCATTACAATGTAGAAAAATGATGCTTAAAGTCTTCAGACAGCTCCTGACATGGATCCTGATTGTTGCCGCCGTCAGTCTGACGGTGGATTATCTACGCAGGCCCGCACTGCCGCAGAATTTCTCCAGCATGCCGCTGCAAACGCTTGATGGCCGAACGGTCGATCTGGCGGCAATGAGCCAGGAGCGTCCCTTATTGCTATACGTCTGGGCAACCTGGTGCAGCGTATGCCGCTATACCACCCCGTCGGTGGCTGCTTTAGCCGACGATGGCGGTAATGTTATGACGGTAGCGTTACGTTCGGGCGATAAGGCCACCCTGGCGCGCTGGCTGGCGCATAAAAAAATAGCGCTGCCGACGATCAATGACGCCAGCGGTCAGCTATCCCAAGGGTGGGAGGTACAGGTCACGCCGACCCTTATCGTTATCTCGCGCGGCGAGGTGAAGTCAGTCACCACCGGCTGGACCAGCAACTGGGGAATGCGCCTGCGGCTATGGCTGGCGTCATAGCGTATTTCCCTGCTCGCGCTGCGCTTAGCAGGGCTACCCGTTCGCTGCGATATACCGATTTTGTTCCCTGGGCAAGGCGTTAGCCGCGCCCCGGGAAATGGATTGCCTGCTATCTCCCGCCCGCCAGCTCGAGGAAGCTGCCGGTAACGTAGGAGGCCTTATCACTCAGTAGCCAGACGATCGCCTGCGCCACCTCTTCCGGCTGCCCGCCGCGCTGCATGGGCAGCATCGACTTGACGCGATCCACGCGTCCCGGCTCGCCGCCGCTGGCGTGCATATCGGTATAGATTAATCCGGGGCGCACGCCGTTAACCCGAATGCCCTGCGCCGCGACCTCCAGCGACAATCCGGTGGTCAGGGAATCAACCGCGCCTTTTGAAGCGGCATAATCCACGTACTCTCCCGGCGCCCCGAGGCGCGATGCTGCGGATGAAACATTCACAATCGCCCCACCTTTACCGCCATGCTTGTGCGACATCCGCTTTACCGCCTCCCGGCAGCAAAGGAAGTAGCCGGTAACATTGGTGGCCAGCACCCGGTTAATTCGCTCGGCGCAAAGGCTTTCAATCGTCCCCTGGGTAAATAAAATCCCGGCGTTATTGACCAGCGCGGAAAGCGGTTCACCGAGGCGGTCGATAGCGGCGAACATCTCCATCACCTGCGCTTCATCGCTGACGTCCGCCCGGAGCGCAACGGCGTTGCCGCCGCAGGCGCGAATCTCATTCACCACGTCGGTCGCGGCAGCGCTATTCTGATGGTAATTCACTACCACGGTATAGCCTTCCTGCGCCAGCAGCAGCGCCGTTGCTTTACCTATTCCGCGGCTACCGCCCGTCACCAATGCTATCGTCATACCATTCTCCCAAAAAATAAAGGCGCCGCAGCGCCTTTAAAAAATAGCCTAATCAGCAGATTACTGATATTCACTCATCGGTACGCAGGAGCAGAACAGATTGCGGTCGCCGTAAACATCGTCCAGACGCTTAACGGTCGGCCAGTATTTATTGTTCAGCCCGGCCGGGAACACCGCCAGTTCACGAGCGTACGGATGGTTCCACTCGCTCACCAGTTCACCCTGAGTATGCGGCGCATTCACCAGCGGGTTATCCTCCAGCGGCCACTCGCCGGCTTTCACGCGGTCGATCTCGCCGCGAATCGCCAGCATCGCATCGATAAAGCGGTCCAGCTCCACTTTGCTTTCCGATTCGGTCGGTTCCACCATCAGCGTGCCGGCGACCGGGAAGGACATGGTAGGGGCGTGGAAACCATAATCGATCAGTCGCTTAGCGATATCCAGCTCGCTGATGCCGGTCTCTTCTTTCAGCGGACGAATATCCAGAATGCATTCGTGCGCCACGCGACCGTCACGGCCAGTATACAGCACCGGGAACGCGTTTTTCAGACGGGTAGCAATGTAGTTGGCGTTCAGAATCGCCATCTGGCTTGCCTGTTTTAGCCCTTCTGCGCCCATCATCCGGATATACATCCAGCTGATCGGCAGAATGGAGGCGCTGCCGAACGGCGCGGCGGAAACTGCGCCCTGACGGGTCAGCATGCCTTCAATTTGCACCACGCTGTGGCCCGGTACAAACGGCGCCAGGTGCGATTTGACGCCGATAGGTCCCATCCCCGGACCGCCGCCGCCGTGCGGAATGCAGAAGGTTTTATGCAGGTTAAGGTGCGAGACGTCCGCGCCGATAAAGCCCGGAGAGGTAATGCCGACCTGGGCGTTCATATTGGCGCCGTCAAGGTAAACCTGGCCGCCAAACTGATGCACCACTTCACACACTTCGCGGATGGTCTCTTCGTAGACGCCGTGGGTGGAAGGATAGGTGACCATGATGCAGGAGAGGTTCGCCGCATACTGCTCGGCTTTGGCCCGCAGATCCGCCAGGTCGATATTGCCGTTTTTATCGCAGGCGACCACCACCACCTGCATCCCCGCCATCTGCGCGGAAGCCGGGTTAGTACCGTGTGCGGAGCTTGGGATCAGGCAAATATCGCGATGCCCTTCGTTACGGCTCTCGTGGTAATGGCGAATCGCCAGCAGGCCCGCGTATTCACCCTGCGCGCCGGAGTTCGGCTGCATGCATACCGCATCATAGCCGGTCAGCTTAACCAGCCAGTCGGAGAGCTGAGCGATCATCTGGTGATAGCCTTCGGCCTGATCGACCGGGCAGAACGGATGCAGTTCGGCAAATTCCGGCCAGGTGATAGGGATCATCTCGGCGGCGGCATTCAGCTTCATCGTGCAGGAGCCCAGCGGGATCATCGCCTGGTTCAGCGCCAGATCCTTACGCTCCAGCGCGTGCATATAGCGCATCATCTCGGTTTCGCTGTGATAGCGGTTGAACACCGGATGAGTGAGGATCGCATCGTCGCGCAGCATGCTGGCCGGGATTGAACGGCTGTCCAGAGCCACGTCTTTATCCAGAGCGTCGATATCCAGGCCACGATCGTCGCCAACGATAGCGTGGAACAGGTTCAGAACGTCTTCACGAGTGGTGGCTTCGTCGAGCGTGATCCCGACGGCGTGATGAATATCGCTACGCAGGTTGATCTGCAGCGCTTCCGCCCGCGCCAGCACAGCCGCTTTATCAGCCACTTCCACGCACAGGGTGTCAAAGTAGTGCGCATGGCGGAGCTTGAGGCCTTTTTTCTGCAGACCTGCGGCCAGAATATCGGTCAGGCGATGAATGCGGCTGGCGATACGCTTCAGGCCGGCCGGGCCGTGGAACACGGCGTACAGGCTGGCAATATTAGCCAGCAGTACCTGGGAGGTACAGATATTGGAGTTCGCTTTCTCGCGGCGGATATGCTGCTCGCGGGTCTGCATCGCCATGCGGAGCGCGGTATTGCCCGCCGCATCTTTCGATACGCCGATAATACGGCCCGGCATGGAACGTTTGAATTCATCTTTTGCGGCAAAAAACGCCGCGTGCGGGCCGCCGTAGCCCATAGGTACGCCGAAGCGCTGGGCGGAGCCAAACACAATGTCCGCGCCCTGCTTGCCCGGAGCCGTCAGCAGAACCAGCGCCATAAAATCGGCTGCGACGCTGACAATCACTTTGCGCGCTTTCAGATCAGCAATCAGTTTGCTGTAATCATGAACCTCGCCGGTCGTCCCTACCTGCTGCAGCAGCACGCCGAAGACGTCCTGATGGTCGAGGGCTTTCTCCGCATCATCGACAATCACATCGAAACCAAAGGTTTCCGCGCGGGTGCGCACCACGTCCAGCGTCTGCGGATGAACATCGGCGGCAACAAAGAAACGGTTAGCGTTTTTCAGTTTGCTCACGCGTTTGGCCATTGCCATCGCTTCCGCGGCGGCAGTGGCTTCGTCCAGCAGCGAGGCCGAAGCAATATCCAGACCGGTCAGGTCGAGCGTTACCTGCTGAAAGTTCAGCAGTGATTCCAGGCGACCCTGGGAAACCTCCGGCTGATAAGGCGTGTAGGCGGTATACCAGCCCGGGTTCTCCAGCATATTGCGCTGAATAACCGGAGGCAGCTGCACGGCGGTGTAACCCATGCCAATGTACGACTTGAAGCGCTTGTTACGACCGGCAATCGCCTTCAGCTCCGCCAGCGCGGCGAATTCTGTGGTTGCTTCACCCACCTGCGGCGGCGTCGCCAGCTGAATATCCTGCGGCACAATCTGGCCAATCAGGTCGTTAAGCGAATCGGCGCCAACGGTATTCAGCATCTCCTGCTGCTGTCGGGCGTCCGGGCCGATGTGACGTTCAATAAAGGCGTCACGGTTTTCAAGCTGGCCTAAAGTCTGGGTCATGAGCGATGGTTCCTGAACGTGCGGTGAATCGTGATTGTCTGACTGGTTTGCCCGGCGAGCACTGATGCTTACCGGGCCAGAATATGCAAAATCATTCGCGTTGCAGGAAGCCAACGCCACTGCTACGTGAAGGAAGATGCGTATTTATTCGTCTTCTAACAGAGCTTCGTATGCGGTCGCATCCAGCAGCGCGGCAACCTGAGCTTCATCGCTGGCTTTAATTTTAAAAATCCAGCCGCCGGTGTACGGCTCGCTGTTGACCAGCTCAGGTGAGTCGTTCAGCTCTTCATTGACGGCAACGATTTCGCCGCTAATTGGCGCGTAGATATCGGAAGCCGCCTTGACGGATTCGGCCACCGCGCAGTCGGCGCCCGCTTCAACGGCGGCGCCCACTTCAGGCAGGTCAACGAAAACCATATCGCCAAGCAGCTCCTGCGCGTGCTCGGTGATTCCGACGGTATAGGTACCGTCCGCTTCTTTACGCAGCCATTCGTGTTCTTTGCTGTATTTCAGTTCTGCTGGTACGTTGCTCATTAATTCATCTCCAAATGGGAAATCACACCACGGCTTTGCCGTTGCGTACAAAAACGGGTTTCGTCACTTTGACCGGCATTTCGCGGTTGCGAATCTGCACCACGGCGGTTTCACCGATGCCTTCCGGTACGCGCGCCAGGGCAATACTGTAGCCCAGCGTCGGGGAGAAGGTCCCGCTGGTGATAATGCCTTCTTTCTGATTGCCCTCGGCATCGCTGAAGCGTACCGGCAGGCCGCCGCGCAGAACGCCTTTCTCGGTCATCACCAGACCGACCAGCTGTTCGGAGCCTTTTTCACGCTGGAGTTCCAGCGCCTCACGCCCGATAAAGTCACGGTCAGCAGGCTCCCAGGCAATGGTCCAGCCCATGTTAGCCGCCAGCGGAGAGACGCCTTCGTCCATCTCCTGGCCATAAAGATTCATTCCCGCTTCCAGACGCAGCGTATCGCGCGCGCCAAGGCCGCACGGCTTAACGCCCGCGTCCAGCAGGCCGCGCCAGAAATCCACCGCCTGCTCGTTCGGCAGCGCGATTTCATAACCCGCTTCGCCGGTATAGCCGGTGGTTGCAATAAACAGATCGCCCGCCTGCACGCCAAAGAAAGGCTTCATGCCTTCTACAGCCTGGCGCTGCGCGTCGGTAAACAGCGTCGCCGCTTTCTCTTTTGCCTTTGGACCTTGTACAGCGATCAGGGAAAGATCGTCACGCACGGTCATTTCAAGACCATAGGATTCAGACTGCTGGGTGATCCAGGCGAGGTCTTTTTCACGGGTGGCGGAGTTAACAACGAGGCGGAAATAATCTTCAGAAAGGAAATAAACAATCAGGTCGTCAATGACGCCGCCAGAGGCGGTCAGCATGCCGCTATAGAGCGCTTTGCCCGGGACGGTGAGCTTCGCCACGTCGTTAGCCAGCAAATAGCGCAGGAACTCGCGAATTCGGCTGCCGTGAAAATCAACGATGGTCATGTGCGACACATCGAACATTCCGGCATCACCGCGCACCGCATGGTGCTCATCGATCTGGGATCCGTAATGCAGCGGCATCATCCAGCCATGGAAATCCACCATGCGCGCGCCGCATAGCGTGTGTTGTTCAAACAACGGAGTCTGTTGAGCCATCTTTTCCTCATCGAATAAAACGGAACCAGCCACTATTTTTGCCAATATTGCGCCACGAAACGCGCCGCCAGCATCGCAAACGGATGCCGACGCAAACGTTCTCTTTGGCCTGAACTTACCACCGATATCCGCACTAAACCATAAGCCCGGTCAGGACATCACATTAGCTTATGACCAAAATCACCCGAAGAGGCTACAGAATTTTTACCTACAAAAAAGCGATTAAGCCCGCACAAAAACAAACAACAGCGTTAAAAAAGCAGAGCATGATGATATTTTCTGCGAAAAGATGAGCCTAATTTCTATAACAAAAAAAAGGTGACATTAATAAAACTAATGCGAAAAAAGAGGTGAAATTAGATTATTTCAAATGAGAGGGAAAACCCGGCGCGCAGGCCGGGAGAGAGAAGTGTGACGTACTTAACGTAACCAGGCCGGGAGATCGTTTAGCCCCATTGCTTGTCGAATAAGCTGCGGCTTCACGCCAGGGAGAGTATCCGCCAGCTTGAGTCCAATATCGCGCAGCAGCTTTTTCGCCGGATGGCTGCCGGAGAACATGTCGCGGAAGCCCTGCATCCCCGCGAGCATCACCGCAGCGCTGTGCTTGCGGCTGCGCTCATAGCGACGCAGATAGAGATGCTGGCCGATGTCCTTGCCCTGCGCATGCAGGCGCTTCAGCTCATCAATCAGTTCGGCGGCATCCATAAAGCCAAGATTAACGCCCTGCCCCGCCAGCGGATGAATGGTATGGGCGGCATCGCCAACCAGCGCCAGACGGTGGGCGGCAAACTGCCGCGCGTAGCGGCCGGTGAGCGGAAAAACCTGACGTTCGCTCTCTACGGAACACAAACCCAGACGGTTATCGAAGGCAATATTCAGCGCCTGATTAAAAGCGGCCTCGTCTGCCTGCCGCATTCGTTCCGCCTCTTCAGGAGACAACGACCAGACAATAGAACAGAGATGAGGATCGCTTAACGGCAGGAACGCCAGAATACCATCGCCGTGAAATACCTGACGCGCCACCGCTTCGTGCGGCTCTTCGGTGCGAATAGTGGCAACCAGCGCATGATGTTGATAATCCCAAAAGGTCAGCGGGATATCGGCTTTATTACGCAACCACGAATTGGCGCCATCGGCGCCAACCACCAGCCGGGCGGTTAACATGCTGCCGTCCTGCAGGCTAAGAAAGGCCTCATTCTCGCCCCACGCGACCTGCTGCAGCTGCGCCGGGGCCAGTAGCGTGACGTCAGCACAGCGCTGCGCTTTTTGCCACAGAGCATGATGCACCACGGCGTTTTCAATAATATGCCCAAGGTGGCTAAAGCCCATGCTCTGGTCATCAAAGCTGATACGGCCAAAACTGTCTTTGTCCCACACTTCCATACCGTGGTAGCAGCTGGCGCGCCGGGCGACTATGTCCTCCCAGACGCCCAGTTTGTTCAGCAGCTTCTCGCTGGCGGCATTAATTGCCGACACCCGCAGCGCCGGCGGCGCATCCGCGCTTAACGGCTGCGGCGCGGCCTGCTCCAGCACGGCGACGCGCAATCCACTGCCCTGCAAACCACAGGCAACCGCCAGCCCCACCATTCCACCGCCAACAATAGCGACATCAACACTTTGCACGTTTCACTCCTTAACGGGGGACCCAACCGAGGGTACGCTGCGCCAGCGCATCGCGCGCCGGGGTAAATAATTCCATCGCCATCAGGCCTGCATTGCGCCCCGCCACCAGCGGCGCCCAGCGATTGGCGAACAGATGCACCAGCCCATCGGTCACACCGACGGTGGCGGCTTTATCTGCGGCGCGGCGGGCCTGATAGCGACTCAGTAGCGAATAGCCACCCGGATCCTCTCCTTCGGCATGCGTCTGCGCCAGCATTTCCGCCAGGCTCATCACGTCGCGCAGGCCAAGGTTAAAACCCTGTCCGGCAATAGGATGCAGCGTTTGCGCCGCATTGCCGACCAGCGCCAGACGATGGGCAATGGTGCGGGTAGCTCGGGTGAGCGAGAGCGGATACGCGCTGCGCTTGCCTGCCTGGACGATCCGGCCAAGACGCCAGCCGAATGCCTGCTGAAGTTCATGACAGAAGCGTTCGTCCGACCAGCTCAGGACCTCTTCTTGCCGCGACTGCGGATGACACCACACCAGGGAGCAGCGGCCCTGCGACATGGGCAGCATCGCCAGCGGACCGTGTTGGGTAAAACGCTCGAAGGCGCGCCCGTTGTGCGGCACAGCGGTACTGACGTTGGCAATAATCGCCAGCTGTTCATAGGGCTCTTGCTGCCAGCTGATACCGCAGCGGGCCCCGAGCGTTGAGCGCGAGCCATCGGCCGCGACCAGGAGTTTGCCACTCAGCGTATTACCGTTGTCCAGAACCAGGCTTACGCTCTCTTCGCTGCGGCTAACATTTTCCACTTTTGCCGGACAGTGTAGCGTCACGCCCGGTGCTTTACGCAGCTGGGCAAACAAGCGTTGGCCGACGTCGTGCAGCTCAACCACCTGACCCAGCGCCGCCAGCCCATAGTCCTTAGCCTCGAGCGTCACAAACCCCGCGTGACCGCGATCGCTGACGTGAACGCGCTGAATAGCCGTGGCGCGGTCGGCAATTTCCTGCCAGATATCAACGCGAGCCAGCTGCTGACAGGTGCCGGCAGCAAGTGCGATTGCCCGGGCGTCAAAGCCCGGATGCCGGGCAGATTCCGGCGCTGTTGCTTCAATCAGGTGCACCGGCAGCTTACCGCCGGTCAGACGAGATATTGCCAGCGCCAGCGTCGCGCCGGTCATTCCGCCGCCAACGATCAGTACGCTCATAGCTGGCGCGCCGCCGCCATCAGCGCCTCGATATCATCCGCTTTTTTCACTACGCCAGCGGTGAGGTTTTCATTACCGTCTTCGGTAATGACGATGTCGTCTTCAATACGAATGCCGATGCCGCGGTACTGGGCCGGGACGTCGGCATCCATCGCGATATACAGCCCCGGTTCCACGGTCAGCACCATTCCCGGTTCGAGAATACGCGAGCGGTCGACGTCATAGTTGCCGACATCATGTACGTCGAGCCCCAGCCAGTGGCTCAGGCCATGCATAAAGAAAGGACGATGAGCGTTATTAGCAATTAGCTCATCAATTTCACCTTTCAGGATCCCCAAACGCACCAGGCCGGTAATCATGATCCGCACTACCTGCTGATTAACCTCGTTAATGGAGGTGCCGGGGCGATAAAGCTTCAGCGAGGTTTCCAGAGACTCAAGAACGATATCGTAAATCTCGCGCTGCGCCGGGCTAAACTTGCCGTTTACCGGGAAGGTTCGGGTGATATCGCCCGCATAGCCGCGGTATTCGCAGCCTGCGTCAATCAGCACCAGATCGCCATCGCGCAGTTCGCTTTCGTTTTCGGTGTAGTGCAGGATGCAGCCATTTTCGCCGCTGCCCACGATGGTGTTGTAAGAGGGATAGCGCGCGCCGTGACGGTTGAACTCGTGGAGGATCTCGCCTTCCAGATGATATTCAAACATCCCCGGACGACATTTTTCCATGGCGCGGGTATGCGCAAGGGCGGAGATCTCGCCTGCGCGGCGCATCACCTCCAGCTCTTCCGCCGACTTAAACAGGCGCATCTCATGCACCATCGGCCGCCAGTCAATGACCGAGTTTGGCGCCTGCAGATTCTGCCGCACGCCTTTGCGCAGTTTTTCCAGCGCGTTGAACACGATTTCGTCGGCGTAGGCATATTCGCCCTGCGCAAAATAGATAGCATCGAGGCCGTTAAGGAGCTGGAACAGCTGCTGATTGATTTCACTAAATGCCAGCGCGCGATCGACGCCCAGCTTCTCAGGCGCGGCATCCTGCCCAAGGCGTCGGCCAAACCAGATTTCAGCAGTCAGATCGCGCACGCGGTTAAACAACACGCTGTGGTTATGCGTCTCATCGCTTTTAATCAATACCAGCAGCGCTTCAGGCTCATTAAAGCCGGTGAAGTACCAAAAATCGCTGCTCTGGCGGTAGGGATATTCCGAATCTGCGCTGCGTACCGCTTCCGGCGCGGCAAAAATTAACGCGGCGCTGCCTGGCTGCATCTGCGCCAGTAGAGCCTGGCGACGAGAGAGAAATTCCTGCTGAGTCATGACGCCCCCTGAACGATTTAATGATTAATTAGTGTAGCGTCGGTTTTTGCACTTCCGGCGCAGTGGGTTTCTGGAGAGAGAAAGTGTCGTGACACAGCAACGCGGCAACGCGTACGTATTCGATAATCTCTTCCAGAGACATTTCGAGCTCTTCCTGATCCTCGTCTTCGTCATACCCGAGCTGAGCAATATTGCGCAGATCGTCGATGGCTTCACCCGTTTCGTCTTTGACTTTATCCAACTTGGGCTGCGTTACGCCCAGCCCAAGCAGAAAATGGTTCACCCAACCCGCCAGCGCATCGGCGCGATCGAACACGCTCACCTCATCGCCATCCGGGAGGTAGAGCTGGAATAAGAAGCCGTCGTCCTCCAGCGAATCACTGGTGGCGGAATGCATGTTACGCAGCGACTGCGCCAGCTCATGCCCAAAAGCCAGGCCTTCGTTGGTCAGGTCGTGCACCAACGGCTGCCAGCTGCTGTCTTTATTGCCGCCGCACAGGATCCCGCTGATCAGACCGTGCATTTCGGCAGGGGTTAATCCTACCCCTTGTTGGTTCAGTAACTGGTCTACAGCGTTGTAACCAGGCATTTCGTTCTGTATAGACATGCGCATTCGTCATCGTTGGGAGGAATATTCATGATATGCTACCACTTTGGACCCTGGTGAACCAGAATAGGGCTTGTATCTTAGAACCAGGGTAGCTATAGTGTCGCCCCTTCGCAGACCCTCCCAGGGCGTGAAGGCCGCGCAGTCAATCAGCAGGAAGGTGGCATGTCTGCACAACCCGTAGATCTCCAAATTTTTGGCCGTTCACTGCGAGTGAATTGCCCGCCTGAACAAAGGGATGCCCTGAACCAGGCAGCTGACGACCTGAATCAGCGGTTGCAAGATTTAAAAGAACGCACTAGAGTCACAAATACTGAGCAGCTGGTCTTCATCGCCGCGTTGAACATCAGCTATGAGTTGACTCAGGAAAAAGCGAAAACCCGCGACTACGCCGCCAGCATGGAACAGCGTATTCGGATGCTTCAGCAGACCATCGAGCAAGCATTGCTTGAGCAAGGTCGCATAAGCGAAAGACCCGGGCAGAAGTTTGAATAACACTTTGCATTTAACTGTGTTAGAGTAATCGCAAGAACAAAATTTCTCTGAGATGTTTGCAAGCGGGCCAGTCCCCTGAGCCGATATTTCATACCACAAGAATGTGGCGCTCCACGGTTGGTGAGCATGCTCGGTCCGTCCGAGAAGCCTTAAAACTGTGACGACACATTCACCTTGAACCAAGGGTTCAAGGGTTACAGCCTGCGGCGGCATCTCGGAGATTCCCTTCCTTTCGTTTTATCCCCCATAAGTTAATTTTCGGCTTTTACCGTCGTGTATTAGACTACGCCTGTTTGTATCGTTTGCTCACCGATGAGACTCAGGTATGACCCTATTGCCAGATGCCCCCTATACCAGACAGCAAATTCGCCAGCAGATCCGCCAGCGCCGACGCGCGTTAACGCCGGAGCAGCAAACGCAGTTCGCCCTCCAGGCGGCGGACAGAATGATGGCTTATCCGCCGGTTCTGCTCGCGCAGACGGTCGCGGTATTTCTTTCGTTTGATGGCGAGCTGGATACGCTGCCGCTTATTGACCAGCTCTGGCGGGCAGGCAAACGGGTTTATCTCCCCGTGCTTCATCCGTTCAGCCCCGGCAATCTTCTGTTTCTGCACTACCACCCAAGCAGCGAGCTGGTGGTGAATCGTCTGAAAATCCGCGAACCGAAACTCGACGTGCGCGATGTCCTCCCACTTAGCCAGCTGGATGTGCTGGTAACGCCGCTGGTAGCATTTGATGCCGCCGGACAGCGCCTGGGTATGGGCGGCGGATTTTACGACCGGACGCTGCAAAACTGGCGGCAGCATCGCCTGCAGCCGGTCGGCTACGCGCATGATTGCCAGCAGGTCGACGCGCTGCCAACGGAGCAGTGGGATATCCCGCTGCCAGCGGTCATCACGCCGTCAAAAACCTGGCTCTGGTAAAACGCCCGAACAATTGACATTGCTGTTTTTTTCACCTAAATTCCTGGGTAAAGGGTGAGGGAGGCGAACCTCCCTCCTGCATTCTCTCTGTTAATATGCTGGCCAGGCGATGATTAACAGGATAAGCAGCATGATGAAGAGTCTCATCATCGTCCCTTTCCTTTTAGAGCCCCTGCCTCGGTAGGGGCTTTCCCGTTTCAGCCCCACGCTGAGTCTTTATCGTAAATCCCTTTCTTTTAGGCACAACGACATCCGACGTTTTTAATCGCCGTTTGCGGCAAGACTCGCAAGCTTTGGGTGGCGACGGGAAATTGCAGAAGGGTCTAGCAGGAGAAAAGGGGCAGGTCGATGACCTGCCCGCTGGCATAAAAGGAGTTAGAACAGCAGACGGGCGCGGATGGTACCAGGAATAGCCTTCATCGCCTGCAGCGCAGCCTGCGCCACATCTTCTTCGGCTTCAATATCAATGACCACGTAGCCCATTTGCGGAGTGGTCTGCAGATACTGCGCCGCAATGTTAATGCCCTGCGCGGCGAAAATCTGGTTAATCGCGGTCAGAACGCCCGGACGGTTTTCATGGATATGCAGCAGACGGCGCCCGCCGTGCAGCGGCAGCGACACTTCCGGGAAGTTCACCGCAGAGAGCGTAGAACCGTTATCGGAGTATTTCGCCAGCTTGCCCGCCACTTCCAGACCGATGTTTTCCTGCGCTTCCTGAGTTGAGCCGCCAATATGCGGGGTCAGGATAACGTTGTCGAACTCACACAGCGGAGAGTTGAACGGATCGCTGTTGGTCGCCGGTTCGGTCGGGAACACGTCGATCGCCGCGCCCGCCAGGTGCTTGCTCGCCAGCGCATCGCACAGCGCCGGAATATCTACCACGGTACCGCGTGAGGCGTTGATCAGCAGCGCACCCGGTTTCATCAGCGCCAGCTCTTCCGCGCCAATCATATTCTTCGTTGAGGCATTTTCCGGAACGTGCAGGCTTACCACATCGCTCATGTTCAACAGATCGGAGAGATGCTGTACCTGAGTCGCGTTACCCAACGGCAGTTTGCTTTCAATATCGTAGAAATAGACGTGCATCCCCAACGATTCGGCAAGAATGCCCAGCTGCGTACCGATGTGACCATAGCCGATAATACCCAGCTTTTTGCCGCGTGCTTCAAAGCTGCCAACCGCCAGCTTGTTCCATACGCCGCGGTGCGCTTTGGCGTTTGCCGCCGGCACGCCGCGTAGCATGAGCAGCAGCTCGCCGATCACCAGCTCCGCAACGGAACGGGTATTAGAGAACGGGGCGTTAAATACCGGAATACCGCGTTTTGCCGCCGCATTTAAGTCAACCTGATTAGTACCGATACAGAAGCAGCCAACCGCAACCAGTTTTTCCGCCGCCGCGAAGATCTCTTCAGTCAGATGAGTACGGGAACGCAGGCCGATGAAATGGGCATCACAAATGGACGCTTTCAGCTCTTCGCTGTCCAGCGCGCCTTTGTGAAATTCGATATTGGTGTAGCCTGCTGCGCGGAGGCTGTCCACCGCTTTTTGATGCACACCTTCAACCAGCAGAAATTTAATTTTGTCTTTTTCCAGTGATACCTTAGCCATTTCCCCGTCCTGTTTTTGTCTTAACTGATGTCGTGCGGAACGAAAGTTCTTCTCAGCAACATATCAAAAAAAACTATTGCGGCAATATGAACGTTTGCGTCGACAACCTGAAGAAATATCAATCAGCGGGAAATAGCAGGACAAAACACCAGAAAGTAAAAGAAAGGTAGATTGTTACTAAGACAAGGCGCATAAATGTGACAGAAGTCACCAAAATAGGCCTGGAGAAAAAATATTTGCGAGGGAGCAATTCGCTCCCTCGGTTCAGACTATTTAGTGATAGTTTTTACACCATCAGCGGTGCCAATCAGCGCGACGTCCGCACCGCGATTCGCAAACAGGCCGACGGTCACGACGCCCGGAATACCGTTAATGGTATTTTCCAGCGCAATAGCGTCCAGGATTTCCAGACCATACACATCGAGGATCACGTTGCCGTTATCGGTCACGACGCCCTGGCGGTACTCCGGACGGCCGCCCAGCTTAACCAGCTGACGCGCCACGGCGCTGCGCGCCATCGGGATCACTTCCACCGGCAGCGGGAATTTACCCAGGATGTCCACCTGCTTGGAAGCATCAGCGATACAGATAAATTTGTCAGCGACCGAAGCGATAATCTTCTCGCGCGTCAGCGCCGCGCCGCCGCCTTTAATCATTTGCATATGGCCGTTGATTTCATCAGCGCCGTCGACATAGATGCCAAGACGGTCAACGCTGTTAAGATCAAAAACCGTAATACCGAGGCTTTTCAGTTTTTCAGTAGAGGCATCAGAGCTGGAAACCGCGCCTTCAATCTGACCTTTCATGGTGCCCAGCGCATCAATAAAATGCGCCGCCGTGGAGCCCGTGCCGACCCCAACGATGGTGCCCGGTTGTACATACTGCAATGCCGCCCAGCCTACTGCTTTTTTCAGTTCATCTTGCGTCATGATTATGGTCCGAGATGTGAATTCCTGTGGCGCATTATAGAACATCAGGGGGGTCATTGTCCCTGCGACGGCGATCACACAACGCAGTCGCCATTTTTTCATCTTCATCAAAAACAAATTTATGTCATAGTGCGAGTTAACGAAAAGTATTAGGGGGCACGCCAGAGCAATGAAACGACCGGACTACAGAACACTACAGGCGCTGGACGCGGTAATCAGGGAACGAGGGTTTGAGCGCGCCGCGCAGAAGCTTTGTATTACGCAGTCCGCCGTCTCTCAGCGCATCAAACAGCTGGAAAACATGTTTGGACAACCGCTGCTGGTACGCACCGTACCGCCGCGTCCCACCGAACAGGGGCAAAAGCTGCTGGCCCTGCTGCGCCAGGTTGAACTGCTGGAAGAGGAGTGGCTGGGCGATGAACAAACCGGCTCAACGCCGCTGCTGCTGTCGCTGGCGGTCAACGCCGACAGTCTCGCCACCTGGCTGTTGCCCGCGCTCTCCAGCGTGCTTTCCGACTCCCCTATTCGCCTGAACCTACAGGTGGAGGACGAGACCCGAACCCAGGAACGCCTGCGCCGCGGTGAAGTCGTCGGCGCGGTCAGTATCCAGCCGCAGGCGCTGCCAAGCTGCCTGGTCGATCAGCTCGGCGCCCTCGACTATCTGTTCGTCGCCTCAAAAGAGTTTGCCCAGCGCTATTTCCCCAATGGGGTGACCCGCTCGGCGCTGCTCAAAGCGCCGGTGGTGGCATTCGATCATCTCGATGATATGCACCAGGCCTTTTTACAGCAGAACTTCGATTTGCCGCCGGGCAGCGTTCCCTGCCATATCGTGAACTCTTCGGAAGCCTTTGTGCAGCTGGCCCGCCAGGGGACAACCTGCTGTATGATTCCGCATCTGCAAATTGAGCGAGAGCTGAACAGCGGCGAACTTATTAATCTCACGCCGGGCCTGTTCCAGCGTCGGATGCTCTACTGGCACCGTTTTGCGCCGGAAAGCCGTATGATGCGCCGGGTGACCGATGCGCTGATCGATTATGGCCATAAAGTGTTGAGACAAGATTAAGCCTCCCAGGCAGGTCGGCGCCGTCCGGCCTGCATGACCCACCTTCTTCTATTCATATCTTTGAAATTCATCACAAAATAGAACATTTCATGCGGCAAAAAACGACGCGCTGATGGCTATTTTTTGCTGGCGACAGAGCGTCTTAAAAGGCTCACCGTATTTGCAACACCCTATTTTATTGCGCATACGGAGCACAAAATGTCAGAGTTACGAGAGTGGCAAACGCTCGCCAACAAGGAGCTTAGCCGGCGGGGAAAAACCGTCGATGCTCTGGTAAAACAGACGGCAGAAGGGATTGCCGTTAAACCGCTGTATACCGAAGCCGATATTGATAATCTGGAAGTGACCGGCACCCTGCCCGGCCTGCCGCCTTACGTCCGCGGCCCCCGCGCCACCATGTATACCGCCCAGCCGTGGACCATCCGCCAGTACGCTGGTTTCTCAACCGCGAAAGAGTCCAACGCCTTCTATCGCCGCAACCTCGCTGCCGGGCAGAAAGGGCTTTCCGTCGCCTTCGATCTCGCGACCCATCGGGGCTATGACTCCGACAATCCTCGCGTGGCGGGCGACGTGGGGAAAGCGGGGGTAGCGATCGATACCGTCGAAGATATGAAGATTCTGTTCGATCGCATCCCGCTGGATGAAATGTCCGTGTCGATGACCATGAACGGCGCGGTGCTGCCGGTAATGGCGTTTTATATCGTCGCGGCGGAAGAGCAAGGCGTTGCGCCGGAACGGCTCACCGGCACGATCCAGAACGATATTCTGAAAGAGTATCTGTGCCGGAATACCTATATTTACCCGCCGAAGCCCTCAATGCGCATTATTGCCGACATCATCGCCTGGTGTTCGGGCAATATGCCGCGCTTTAATACCATCAGCATCAGCGGCTATCACATGGGCGAAGCCGGAGCCAACTGCGTGCAGCAGGTGGCCTTTACCCTGGCCGACGGCATCGAATACATTAAGGCCGCGCTCTCCGCCGGCCTGAAAATCGATGACTTCGCCCCGCGCCTGTCGTTCTTCTTCGGCATCGGCATGGATCTGTTTATGAACGTCGCGATGCTGCGCGCCGCTCGCTATCTGTGGAGCGAAGCGGTGAGCGGCTTCGGCGCCACCAATCCAAAATCGTTAGCCCTGCGCACCCACTGCCAGACTTCCGGCTGGAGCCTCACCGAGCAGGATCCGTTTAACAACGTGATCCGCACCACCATCGAAGCGCTCGGCGCCACGCTCGGCGGCACCCAGTCGCTGCATACTAACGCCTTTGATGAGGCGCTCGGCCTGCCCACCGACTTTTCCGCACGTATCGCGCGTAATACGCAGATCATCATTCAGGAGGAGTCGGAGATCTGCCGCACCGTGGATCCGCTGGGGGGATCGTATTACGTCGAGTCGCTGACCGATCAAATCGTTAAGCAGGCGCGAGCCATTATGCAGCAGATCGACGAAGCGGGAGGGATGGCGAAGGCGATCGAAGCCGGACTGCCGAAACGGATGATCGAAGAGGCCTCCGCCCGCGAGCAATCGCTGATCGACCAGGGCAAGCGCGTCATCGTCGGCGTCAATAAGTACAAGCTGGAAAAAGAAGATGAAACGGCAGTGCTGGAGATCGACAACGTCAAGGTACGCAACGAGCAGATCGCCTCGCTGAAAAAAATACGGGCCAGTCGGGACGATGTGACGGTAAAAGCCGCGCTGAACGCCCTCACCCACGCCGCGCAGCATAATGAAAATCTGCTGGCCGCCGCCATCAACGCCGCCCGCGTGCGCGCCACGCTGGGCGAAATCTCCGACGCACTGGAGGTGGCTTTTGACCGCTATCTGGTGCCCAGCCAGTGCGTCACCGGCGTGATTGCGCAAAGCTACCATCAGTCAGATAAAGCCGCCTGCGAGTTTGACGCCATTGTTGCGCAAACCGAAAAATTCCTCGCGGATCGCGGCCGTCGCCCGCGCATTCTGATCGCCAAAATGGGTCAGGACGGTCACGATCGCGGCGCCAAAGTGATCGCCAGCGCCTATTCCGATCTTGGCTTCGATGTTGACCTGAGCCCGATGTTTTCTACCCCGGAGGAGATCGCCCGCCTCGCCGTGGAGAACGACGTACACGTGGTTGGCGCCTCATCGCTGGCGGCAGGCCACAAAACGCTGATCCCCGAGCTGGTCGATGCGTTGAAAAAATGGGGACGGGAAGATATCTGCGTCATCGCCGGCGGCGTCATTCCGCCGCAGGATTACGCGTTTCTGCAGGCGCGCGGCGTGGCCGCTATTTATGGCCCCGGCACGCCGATGCTGGAGAGCGTACGCGACGTCCTGATGAGGATTAGCCAGCATCATGATTAACTCATCCACCCTGAGCGACGCCATTCGGCGATTACGTTTGGGCGAGCGGGCCACGCTCGCCCAGGCCATGACGCTGGTAGAGAGTCAGCATCCCCGCCACCAGGCGCTGAGCGCCCAGCTGGTCGATGCGATTATGCCCTTCACCGGCAACGCCCTGCGCCTCGGCGTCACCGGCACGCCGGGAGCCGGAAAGAGTACCTTTCTGGAAGCCGTCGGCATGCTGCTGATTCGCCATGGCCTGCGGGTCGCGGTGATAGCGGTCGATCCAAGCAGCCCAATCGGCGGCGGCAGCATTCTTGGCGACAAGACGCGCATGATCGAACTGGCGCGCTCGGACTCGGCATTTATCCGCCCGGTGCCCTCGAGCGGCCATCTGGGCGGCACCAGCCTGCGCACGCGGGAGCTGATACTGCTGTGCGAAGCAGCGGGCTATGACGTGGTCATTGTCGAAACCGTCGGCGTCGGCCAGTCGGAAACGGAGGTCTCCCGCCTGGTGGACTGCTTCATCTCACTGCAGATCGCCGGCGGCGGTGACGATCTGCAGGGCATTAAAAAAGGGATCATGGAGATGGCGGATATCGTGGTTATCAATAAAGATGATGGCGAGAACCGCGCCAGCGTGGCTATCACCCGCCATATGTATGAATCCGCCCTGCATATTCTGCGCCGCAAGCACGCCGCGTGGCAGCCGCGTGTTTTGAGCTGTAGCGCGCTGGAGCAGCGCGGTATCGAAGCCGTCTGGCTCGCTATCCTTGACTTCAAAACCACCCTCACCGACAGCGGCGATCTTGAAAAGCTGCGCCAGCGTCAGGCGCTGGAGTGGCTGCAAAAGCAGACCGAAACCGAGGCGCTGCATCTGCTGTTTGCCCGAGCGGACTTTGATCGCTACTTCCAGCAAACGCTACAGGCGGTGAAAAACAATGGCCTCTCGCCGCGCACCGGCCTGCGGCAGATTAGCGAATTCCTCCAGAATCATTACTTTGCATAAAGGGATAGTTATGTCTTATCAATATGTTAACGTCGAAATTATCCAGAAGGTTGCGGTGATTGAGTTCAACTATAGCCGCAAGCTTAACGCCTTAAGCAAGGTGTTTATCGACGACCTGATGCAGGCGTTGAGCGACCTCAACAGGCCGGAAATTCGCTGCGTCATTTTACGCGCGCCTGGCGGATCAAAAGTTTTCTCCGCCGGCCATGACATCCACGAATTACCCGGCGGACGCCGCGATCCGCTTTCGTATGACGATCCGCTGCGCCAGATTACCCGCATGATCCAAAAATATCCGAAACCGGTGATCTCCATGGTCGAAGGGAGCGTCTGGGGCGGCGCGTTTGAGATGATCATGAGCTCCGATCTGATTATCGCCGCCAGTACGTCAACGTTCTCCATGACGCCGGTGAATCTCGGCGTGCCCTACAACCTGGTCGGCATTCACAATCTGACCCGTGACGCTGGCTTTCATATCGTGAAAGAGCTGATTTTCACCGCCCTGCCGATTACCGCCCAGCGCGCACTGGCGGTCGGTATTCTCAATCACGTGGTGGACGCTGGCGAACTGGAAGATTTTACCTTACAGATGGCGCACCACATTGCCGAGAAAGCGCCGCTGGCGATAGCGGTCATTAAGGAAGAGCTGCGCGTGCTTGGCGAGGCGCACACCATGAATTCCGATGAGTTCGAACGTATTCAGGGAATGCGCCGCGCCGTCTACGACAGTGAGGATTATCGGGAAGGCATGAGCGCGTTTATGGAAAAGCGTAAACCTGAATTCGTCGGCCATTAATCATCCCGGTTAAGGAGTGCAAAATGAAACGGATGAGCGCCGATGAAGCGGCGGAGATTATCCAGCACGACCAGATGGTGGCGTTCAGCGGCTTCACTCCCGCCGGTTCGCCCAAAGCGCTGCCCGCGGCTATCGCTCGCCGCGCCGGTGAGTTACATCGGGCGCAGAAGCCTTTCCAGATCCGCCTGCTGACCGGCGCGTCAATTAGCGCCGCCGCCGATGATGCATTATCGGCAGCCGATGCCGTCTCGTGGCGCGCGCCGTATCAGACCGCGTCGGGCCTGCGGCAAAAAATCAATCAGGGGAAAGTGAAGTTTGTCGATCTGCACCTGAGCGAAGTGGCGCAAATGGTTAACTACGGCTTCTTTGGTGAGATTGATGTCGCGGTGATCGAAGCCTCGGCTATCGCGCCGGACGGGCGGGTCTGGCTCACCAGCGGTATCGGCAACGCGCCCACCTGGCTGCTACGGGCGAAGAAAGTGATCATCGAACTCAATCATTATCACAGCCCTCGGGTTGCCGAGCTGGCCGATATCGTGCTCCCCGGCGCCCCGCCGCGGCGCAACAGCATCGCCATCTTTCATGCGATGGATCGCGTGGGTAGCCGGTACGTGCAAATCGATCCGAAAAAAATTGTCGCGGTCGTGGAGACCGAACTGCCCGACGCCGGAAACCTGCTCGATAAAAATAATCCGGTTTGTCAGAAAATTGCCGATAACGTGGTCACCTTTCTGCTGGAAGAGATGGCTCACGGGCGCATCCCGCCTGAATTTTTGCCGCTGCAAAGCGGCGTGGGTAATATCAATAACGCGGTCATGGCGCGGCTGGGTGAGAATCCGGATATTCCCTCTTTTATGATGTACTCCGAGGTCTTACAGGAGTCGGTAGTCCATCTACTGGAAACAGGGAAAGTCACCGGCGTCAGCGCCTCCAGCCTGACAATATCCGCCGATTCGTTGCGCAAGATTTACGCCAATATGGATTTCTTCGCCAGCCGCATTGTCCTGCGCCCGCAGGAGATCTCCAATCATCCGGAAATTATCCGCCGTCTGGGGGTTATCGCCCTCAACGTGGGGCTGGAGTTTGACATCTACGGACACGCCAATTCCACGCACGTAGCCGGGGTGAATCTGATGAACGGCATCGGCGGTAGCGGCGATTTTGAACGCAACGCCTGGCTCTCTATCTTTATGGCGCCGTCCATCGCCAAAGACGGGAAGATCTCCACTATCGTGCCGATGTGCAGCCATGTCGATCACAGCGAGCACAGCGTGAAGGCGATCGTTACCGAGCAGGGTATCGCCGATCTGCGCGGGCTGTCGCCGCTGCAGCGCGCCCGCGCTATCATTGATAACTGCGCGCATCCGCTCTACCGGGACTATTTACATCGCTATCTACAGAGCGCTCCCGGCGGGCATATTCACCACGACCTCACCCACGCCTTCGACCTGCATCGTAATCTGCTTGAGCACGGTTCAATGCTCGGTTAGCCCTCCGTACCGTCGCGATCTTCAGTTATGTGCTGAAGCATCGTGGCGGTATAGCGATGGTTTTTCAGCGAATAGAGATACTCCTGCATATACATGGCGCTACCGGGCGCGTCGAAGTACTTCAGCTTCGCCGGATTTACCAGACGCCAGGCGAAGTAAGGAATAACCGTTAAAAACTGCCCCCGCTCTACGGCGCTAATTTTCGCCATAAAGCTATAGGGGCGATAGATAACCGTCGGGTTGATTCCGCAGGGGCGCATATAGGCGTCCAGCATCGCCTCAAAATTGGCCCGATTCTGGAAACGCATCTGCAGCCAGGGCAGTTCACGTAACAGATCCTGCGACGGCTTATCTTCATAACGGCGGGAAACAAGAAACCCCAGACGCAGCGGCGCCAGCTCGCTGATGGTCAGATTTTCCAGCTCCTGCACGCGGGGCGAAACATGCTGCGGCGAAATAATAAAATCCAGCTGACGGTCGAAAAGATTATCAATCACGCCATTCTCGCTGAACTCCACGGCTTGGGTGGTCACGCCATCGTATTTATCGCCCAGGCTGATGAGCTGGTCGAAAATTATCGTCGGATAGGTGTTGTCGATGCCGATAACAACGTTGCGCGAGCGGCGCGCGGAATAGTGTATTTCGTTATCGATGGCCGATAAGCGCTGGTAAATAGGAAACAGCTTCTGATAGAGCTCCTGCCCCGCTTTATTGAGACTGATGCTGTTATCTTTGCGGGTAAATAACGTATAGCCGATCTGATCCTCAAGCGCAGCAATGCTTTTGCCAAAGGGCGATGCGGTCATATGGATTTTTTCCGCCGCTCTGGCGATGTTATTGGTCTGCGCCAACAGAATGAAATTGCGCATCTTTTTAGAAATAAAGATATCCATGCTCACCTCACAGGAAAACAGGGATCTATCCTTACCTCATTCAGGGAAAAGACTTGTGCTGCGCTCTCATTTTTACAGATAGTCACAGAAAAAGCCCGGCGCGAAGGCCGGGCGGGAGGATTACTGCGCTGCTTTTGGCTCTTCAGCCGGTTTCGCTGGCGACGCAGGCTGGGTCGGCTGCAGCTCAAACACCACGTCCACCTGGTCATCAAACTGAATGGTCGCCTGCTCGTAGCTTTCCTGAGCAGATACCGGCGCCGCATCGGCTTTCATCATCCGCACCATCGGGCTCGGCTGGTAGTTGGAGACATGATAGCGAACGCTATAAACCGGCCCCAGTTTGCCGTGGAATCCGCTAGCCAGCTCCTGAGCCTGATGAATCGCATCGTCAATCGCCGCTTTTCGCGCCTTATCTTTGTAAGCGTCCGGCTGCGCCACGCCCAGTGAGACCGAACGGATCTCGTTCAGACCGGCTTTTAATGCCCCATCTAACAACCCGTTGAGCTTATCCAGCTGGCGCAGCGTGACTTCAACGCTACGCACCGCGCGATAGCCCTTAAGAATGCTTTTGCCGTTCTGATAATCATAATCAGGCTGGGTACGCAGGTTGGCAGAGTTAATGTCTTTCTTCGCAATGCCGCTCTTCTCCAGGAAGGAGAGATACTGGGCCACGCGTTCATCTGCCTGTTTTTTAGCGGATGCCGCATCTTTCGCGGAGACGTTAACTTCAATCGCCAGCGTGGCGATATCAGGAACCGCAGCGACGCTGGCGGTACCTGAAGTAACAATATGTGGGCCGTTTGGCAATTCATTGGCCTGAACTGCCATTGCGCTAAATCCGAGTGCCGCCGCCAGGGCCATGACTTTTAACTTCACTGTCGTTTCTCCATCTTACATTGGTCGTCTATACGCAGACGCATGCCTGCAAGCTTAGCGCTTACGCGGAGAAAGTCCATCGGACAAGGCTTAGTTAAGCAGCGCCTGCACATGAGCGAAGCCGTCTTTCGCCAGCTCCAGCGCGATGATCCACATGACCAGACCGACCAGCACGTTGATAATTCGCTGCGCTTTTGCCGTGCGCAGGCGCGGGGCCAGCCAGGCGGCCAGCAGTGCCAGACCAAAGAACCATAAGAATGAGGCGCTGATGGTGCCCAGGGCAAACCAGCGCTTTGGCTCCATCTCCAGCTGTCCGCCGAGGCTTCCGAGCACCACAAACGTATCCAGATAAACGTGAGGATTCAGCCAGGTCACCGCCAGCATGGTGACGATGATTTTCCAGCGCCCCTGCTTCATCACCTCCGCGCTGGCCAGCTCCAGATTGCTACTAAAGGCCGTTTTCAGCGCGCCAAAACCGTACCACAATAAAAAAGCGACGCCGCCCCAGGTCACCAGCGCCAGCAGCCACGGGGACTGCATCAGCAGCGCGCTGCCGCCAAAAATTCCGGCGCAGATAAGCAGCAGATCGCTGATGGCGCATAGCAAAGCAATCATCAGATGGTACTGACGACGAATACCTTGATTCATCACAAAAGCGTTTTGCGGACCGAGCGGCAAAATCATAGCCGCTCCCAGGGCAAGGCCCTGAAAGTAATACGATAACATCGAGAGGAATTTCCACTGAAAGAGTCAATGCCGGGGAATATAGCGTGCGGAAATCATTAGAGGAAATTGAAAATTTTAATCGCTAATAAGGACGACTAATACTGGGTACAAAAAAGGCCGGATATACCGGCCTGTATTAAAAGGGAAATTATTCTGCTTTTTCCTGCGGACGAATGACATGAACGTCCATCTGCGGATAAGGGAAGCTGATGCCGTTGGCGTCAAAATCGCGCTTAATACGCTCCAGGACGTCCCAGTACACGCTTTGCAGATCGCTGCTCTTACTCCATACGCGCACCACGTAGTTCACAGATGAAGCGCCCAGTTCATTCATGCGAACGGTCATTTCACGATCTTTGAGAATACGTTCATCCGATTCGATGATGTTGGTGAGCAGCTGCTTCACCTGGTCGATATCCGCATCGTAGGCCACGCCGATAATAAACTCGTTGCGACGTACCGGCTCGCGAGAGAAGTTGATGATATTCCCGGCAATGATTTTACCGTTCGGTACCACCACAATTTTGCCATCTGCGCTGCGCAGGGTCGTGGAGAAAATCTGCACGTTCAGCACGGTACCCGCGATACCGCCAAGGTCAACGTATTCACCAGCGCGGAATGGGCGGAAAACGACCAGCAGGACCCCAGCAGCAAGGTTAGACAGCGACCCCTGCAGCGCCAGACCGACGGCTAAGCCCGCGGCGCCAAGTACCGCGATAACCGAAGCGGTTTGCACACCCACGCGGCCGAGGGCGGCGATCAGCGTGAAAGCAATGACGGCGTAGCGTACCAGCGCAGAAAGAAAATCGGCAACGGTGGCGTCAATATGTCGAGCCCGCATCAGGCGATTGACGGTGTTGGAAACAATCCGCGCCACGATCAGACCAACAATAATAATCGCGATGGCCGCGACAATGTTGACGGCATAGCTCAGCAGTAATGCCTGATTGCGCACCAGCCATGAACCGGCGTTATTTATGCTATCGACAACGTTCAAATCTTCCATTCAACTTTCCTTATGGATACCCGGACGGGAAATAAAATAACCAAACCTGATAATTGCAAACAGGTTAAGGGTAAACAAAAAGAGTCCGTTTTGCCAAATTGATCACATTTATTTAGCAACATTTCATGTCGTTGAGATAATAAAAAAGCCCGCATTTCTGCGGGCTTCCGGGTAAGAAACGAAACTTTCTTACAGAACGTCGATCGCGTTCAGCTCTTTAAATGCCTGCTCCAGACGAGTCACCATGGACGTCTGTGCAGCGCGCAGCCATACGCGCGGATCGTAGTATTTCTTGTTCGGCTGGTCTTCGCCTTTCGGGTTGCCCAGCTGACCCTGCAGGTAAGCTTCGTTAGCTTTGTAGTACTGCAGGATACCGTCCCAGGTTGCCCATTGGGTATCGGTATCGATGTTCATTTTGATCACGCCGTAGCTTACGGAGTCTTTGATTTCCTGAGCGGAAGAACCGGAACCGCCGTGGAAGACGAAGTTCAGGCTGTTGTGCGGCAGGTTATGTTTCTTAGAAACGTATTCCTGAGAGTCGCGCAGGATAGTCGGGGTCAGCACCACGTTGCCCGGCTTGTAAACGCCGTGTACGTTACCGAAGGAAGCGGCGATGGTGAAACGCGGGCTGATTTTGCTCAGCTCAGTGTAGGCGTAATCAACGTCTTCCGGCTGGGTATACAGAGCGGAAGCGTCCATGTGGCTGTTGTCCACGCCGTCTTCTTCGCCGCCGGTGCAGCCCAGTTCGATTTCCAGAGTCATGTCCATTTTGGCCATACGCGCCAGGTACTTAGAACAGATCTCGATGTTTTCGTGCAGGGACTCTTCAGACAGGTCAATCATGTGAGAAGAGAACAGCGGTTTACCGGTCGCGGCGAAGTGTTTTTCACCCGCGTCCAGCAGACCGTCGATCCACGGCAGCAGTTTCTTAGCGCAGTGGTCAGTGTGCAGGATAACCGGAACACCGTAGTGTTCAGCCATCTGATGAACGTGATGCGCGCCAGAGATAGCGCCCAGGATGGCTGCGCCCTGAGGAACGTCAGTTTTCACGCCTTTGCCCGCGATGAACGCTGCGCCGCCGTTAGAGAACTGAACGATAACCGGAGAACGAACTTTTGCAGCTGCTTCCAGAACGGCGTTGATGGAATCAGTACCCACGCAGTTTACCGCTGGCAGAGCAAAGTTGTTTTCTTTAGCTACCTGGAACACTTTCTGAACGTCGTCGCCAGTGATGACGCCCGGTTTTACGAAATCAAAAATTTTAGACATGTTACGTAGTCCTGTATCTGTATCTTCGACCGTTGAAGAAGGTTCGCGAGCTTTTACGCGCGCTGAAAAACAGGCGGGTCTCCCCGCCTGAACTGAATTACTGCTTAGCGCGCTCTTCGAGCATGGCTACTGCCGGCAGAACTTTACCTTCCACGAATTCGAGGAATGCGCCGCCGCCGGTGGAGATGTAGGAGATTTTGTCAGCAATGCCGAACAGGTCGATTGCTGCCAGGGTGTCGCCGCCGCCTGCGATGGAGAACGCTTCGCTATCTGCGATGGCGTTAGCCACGATTTCAGTCCCTTTGCGGAAGTTCGGGAATTCGAACACGCCGACCGGGCCATTCCACAGGATGGTTTTGGCGTTTTTCAGGATTTCAGCCAGTTTCTCTGCGGAAGCATCGCCCAGGTCCAGAATCTGCTCGTCATCTTTAATGTCGTTAACAGATTTCAGGGTAGCGGTTGCGGTTTCAGAGAACTCGGTCGCTACGCGAACGTCAGTCGGAACCGGGATATCGCAGGTCGTCAGGAGGCGTTTAGCTTCGTCAACCAGATCGGCTTCGTACAGGGATTTACCCACGTTGTGGCCCTGAGCGGCAACGAAGGTGTTGGCGATGCCGCCGCCGACGATCAGCTGGTCAGCGATTTTAGACAGGGAGTCCAGAACGGTCAGTTTAGTGGAAACTTTAGAACCACCGACGATAGCCACCATCGGACGAGCCGGTTCTTTCAGCGCTTTACCCAGGGCGTCCAGCTCAGCGGCCAGCAGCGGACCTGCACAAGCGACGTCAGCGAATTTGCCGATACCGTGAGTAGAAGCCTGCGCGCGGTGAGCAGTACCGAACGCATCCATAACGAAGACATCGCACAGCGCAGCGTATTTTTTCGACAGCGCTTCGTCATCTTTTTTCTCGCCTTTGTTAAAGCGAACGTTTTCCAGAACCACCAGCTCGCCGGCAGCGACTTCAACGCCGTCCAGGTAATCTTTAACCAGACGTACCGGGTTAGACAGTTTGTCTTTCAGGTAGTTAACAACCGGCAGCAGAGAGAATTCTTCGTTGTACTCGCCTTCGGTAGGACGACCCAGGTGGGAAGTGACCATCACTTTCGCACCCTGTTTCAGGGCCAGTTCGATGGTCGGCAGAGAAGCACGGATACGCGCATCGCTGGTTACTTTCCCTTCTTTAACCGGTACGTTCAGATCCGCACGGATAAAAACGCGTTTACCAGCCAGATCCAGATCGGTCATCTTAATTACAGACATGGTGAATCCTCTCGTTGATTCTTGATAAAGTTTTGCAGGCGCCTGAGCGCCTTACCTGAAACCTTGTGCGGCCATCGCTAACGTGGTGTCGAGCATCCGGTTAGCAAAGCCCCATTCGTTATCGCACCAGACCAGCGTTTTGATCAAATGCGCGCCACTTACCCGCGTTTGCGTGCCATCGACGATGGCGCTATGCGGATCGTGGTTGAAATCTATCGAGACTAACGGCAATTCCGTATAGTCAACTATACCATGAAATGCACCCTGTGCTGCTTTTTGCAGCAACTGGTTGACTTCACTCGCTTTTACCGGTTTTTTCACCGTGACGCTAAGGTCGATCGCCGTCACATTAATCGTCGGTACACGGACCGCGATAGCTTCAAAGCGATCGTTAAACTGAGGGAAAATACGCGTGATCCCCGCAGCAAGCTTAGTATCAACCGGGATGATCGACTGACTGGCCGCTCGCGTCCGGCGCAAATCCGGATGGTAAGCATCGATAACCTGCTGATCGTGCATCGCGGAGTGAATCGTGGTTACCGTTCCTGACTCTATGCCGTAGGCATCATCTAACAGCTTAATGACCGGAATAATGCAGTTGGTGGTGCAGGAGGCGTTGGAGACGATACGGTGCTCAGCGCGCAGCTCATCATGGTTGACGCCAAACACGATCGTCGCGTCGAGATCGTTGCCGCCAGGATGTGAAAAGAGCACTTTCTTCGCGCCGGCCCGCAGATGGGCTTCGCCATGCTCGCGGCTGCCATAAGCGCCGGTGCAGTCAAGCACCACATCAACCGCCAGTTCCCGCCAGGGCAACGCCTCAAGGGAAGATTCATGCAGCAGACGGATGGCGTCATCGCCGACAAACAGCTGCTCTCTCTCCTGGCGCACATCCCAGGCAAAGCGTCCATGGCTGGTGTCATATTTCAATAAATGCGCGATGCCGGCAGCATCCGCCAGTTCATTGATTGCCACCACGGTGATTTCCGCACGACGTCCGGATTCATACAAAGCACGAACCACGTTACGCCCGATGCGACCGAAGCCATTAATCGCAATGCGTATGGTCATAGGTCTCCTGCAAGGCTATCCATGATATGAGGTGGCTGACAGAGTAATGCAGCGACGCTCTAAGGGGAACCTTACCTGTCGCAAACTGCGACTGATTGATTAATTGTCGAACATTTAGACGACTGAAACGCTTCAGCTAGAATAAGCCAAACGAGGAATAAAAGGAATGATTGTCCAGCTGGAGAAACCATTTATCTGACTTACATCACACTTTTACCCCTTCTGGGGCGGCATTTATTCCATATTCCAGAATTACGAATAAGCGTAGCAAGATCTTTTCGTTGTCGTGCCGCAATTACTGATTTATATCAGAAACCATACTGAACAGCGGCGATATTATTGCCGCTACGTCCGAGTCTCGGAGTCCCTCGAAAAAGATGACCATTCCCCACTTGCAGCCCTCTGCGGCACGTTACTATGCGCTTCGCTTACTTCCGGGCGAGGAGGTTTTTTCACGCCTGCGCGCCTTCCTGCAACTGCACCATATTCAGGCAGCCTGGATCGCCGGCTGTACCGGTAGCTTAAGCAATGCGGCACTACGTTTTGCCGGCCAGGATGAGACCACCTTACTGAACGGAACCTACGAGGTTATCTCGCTGAATGGCACGCTGGAATTGAAAGGAGAACATCTTCATTTAGCGATATCCGATCCGCAAGGCGCGATGCTCGGCGGCCATATGATGCCCGGCTGTACCGTCCGCACCACCCTTGAGCTGGTGATAGGCGAACTGACCTCCCTGGCATTTAGCCGTCAGCCTTGCGCGCTTTCCGGCTATGACGAACTGGTCATCTCATCCCGATAACTTTTCCCTTAAAGAGGTTTCTATGGCTCGTCGCCAATTTACCAGCCAGTCCCTGGTGCTGATTGCGATCGCCGTCGCCATCAACATGATCGGCGGACAGCTCATCAGTATGTTAAAACTTCCCATTTTTCTCGATTCAATCGGCACCTTAATCAGCGCGGTTCTACTCGGACCGGTCATTGGCATGTTGACCGGTTTACTGACCAATCTTCTGTGGGGTCTGCTGACCGATCCGATTGCCGCCGCCTTCGCGCCAGTGGCTATGGTGATTGGCCTGGTTGCCGGATGGCTGGCGAGAGCGGGATGGTTCCGCACTTTACCTAAGGTGATCGTTAGCGGGGTTGTCATTACCCTCGCCGTGACCGTGGTTGCCGTGCCGCTGCGGACGGCGCTGTTTGGCGGCGTGACGGGAAGCGGTGCGGATCTGTTCGTCGCCTGGATGCATTCGGTAGGTCAGAATCTGCTGGAGTCGGTGGCGATTACCGTCTTAGGCGCCAATCTGGTGGATAAAATTCTTACCGCGATTATCGTCTGGACCCTGTTGCGCCAGCTGCCGCTGCGTACGTTGCGCCATTTTCCTGCTATGTCCGCCGTACGCTAAATGCACCCTTTTACCTCCTTAACGCTCTGGGCGCTGGCGGCAGTGACCACGCTGCTGCTACCGACGGATACGGTGCTGCCGGTGTATAGCGCCGCGGCTTTTCTCAGTTTAGTGCTGCTAAAAGCAACGCGACGGCGGGCAAAATATGTCGCCTGGCTACTACTCTCGCTGGGCATTGGCCTGTGGCTGGTCCACGGCGGCTGGTTTACCCAGTGGCTGAGCGGCCAGCCCCGCGACCCGCAGCGCTGGGCGAACGCCATCACGCTGTGGCTGAGAATTCTGGCGATTGTTTCCACGTCACAGCTCTGGATGGAGTACGTACCGGTACAGCGCTTTATTCGCGCCCTGTTTGCCTCACGCCTGCCGCCGGGCGTCGCTTATCTGTTCGCTGGCCCGCTGCTGGTTGTCGAACAGCTAAAGCGCCAGTTGACGATTATCCACGAAGCCCAACGCGCCCGCGGCGTACCGCTGGACGAGAATGGATATCAGCGGCTGCGCGCAATGCCTGCGCTCATTATCCCTCTGACCCATAACGCGCTTAACGATCTGGCGATACGCGGGGCGGCGCTGGATATGCGGGCATTTCGTTTACATCGTCGGCGCACTACGCTTTGGGCGCCGAAAGACAGCACCTTACAACGTCTGGCGCGTTACGGCATGCTGCTGGCGATGGTCGCTGAAGCGGGAGCCTGGCTATGGTTACGTTAGAACAGTTCCGTTATCACCCGACCCGGGCAACGGGTCCTTCATCATGCTTTGATTTCCATTATTCGCAGCCCGGCATGGTGGCGATTTTTGGCGATAACGGCAGCGGGAAAAGCACTCTGGCGCAGATCATGGCGGGCTGGTATCCGGATTTTCTGCCCGGCGATATCGAAGGTCATGGCACTCTGCTTGGCATCCCTATTGGACAGCAATCGCTGGTCGAACGGGCGCAGACCATCCAGCTGGTCCAGCAATCCCCCTATCTCCAGCTTTCCGGTTGTACCTTCAGCGTCGAAGAAGAGGTCGCTTTTGGCCCTGAAAATCTTTGCCTTCACGAAGACGAGATTATGCGTCGTGTTGACGCGGCGCTCTCGCTGATGGAGTGCCAGGAGTTACGTCACCGCCATCCGTCCACGCTCTCCGGTGGAGAAACCCAGCGCGTGGCGATCGCCTGCGCGCTGGCTATGCAGCCAACGCTACTGATCCTTGATGAAGCCTTTAGCCGCCTGACGGCGCAAGCTACCGCCATGCTTCTGACACGTCTGCGGGACTGGGCGCTGGAGCAGCATTCACTGATCATCCTTTTTGAACGCACCCCTTCGCCTTTTCTTGCCTGGTGTCAGCAGGGATGGCGACTACATGATGGAGCGCTTTCCCCGCTATGTTGACGTTGAATCAGGTAACCTGGCGCTGGCCCGGCGCGGCGGATGATTGTTTGCAAAACATCTCCCTGACGCTCGGCCAGGGCGAATGGCTGGCGCTTACCGGCGATAACGGCGCGGGAAAATCCACCCTGCTGCGGGTAATGGCCGGGCTGCTGTCGGCAACGTCCGGTAGCGTCAATCTGTTGAATAAGCCGATGGCGCAGTATAAAAATCGTCAGCGCGCCAAAATTATCGGCGTCCTGTTTCAGGAGGCCGAAAACCAGCTCTTCCACAGCAAAGTCTCTGAAGAGGTCGCCTATGGGCTGCGGTTACAGAAATTACCGGCAGTGGAAGTTGCGCAACGCACCGCGGCGGCGCTGCGTTTATGCAGTCTGGAGAGCGTAGCTGATGCGCATCCGCTGGATTTGCATACCGCCCAGCGCCGTATGGTCGCCGTCGCCTGTCTGGAAGCCATGGCGCCAGAGATCCTGCTGCTCGACGAACCCAGCCGCGATTTTGATCGGCACTGGCTGGCAATATTTGAAGCGTGGCTGACGGTTTGCCGCAAAAGAGGAACCAGCGTAGTGGCTATTAGCCATGACGCGGCTTTTACACAGCGGCACTTTTCCCGCCAGGTGCGCCTGGAAAAAGGCAGACTGCTGCGAGTGGTTTAAAAAAAACGGGCCGCCTGAGCGACCCGTTTTATCAGGCTGTGAGAATAATCACACCTGCGCTTCCGCTCTGGCAACCGCGTTTTTCACGGTGATACCAGATGCTTTTCCCGCTGGCGGTGCCGCGCACCGGTCCGGACTACCCGACCGCGCTGGCCCCGTAGCCCGGGCAAGGCGCGGCTTTACCGCGCCGCCCCCCGGGAAGGGGGAAGGACTACAGCAGCGCTTTCGCTTTCGCGACAACGTTGTCCACGGTGAAGCCAAACTCTTCAAACAGCTGCTCCGCCGGCGCTGACTCACCGAAGGTGGTCATGCCAACGATCGCGCCGTTCAGGC
>NZ_JAIFJY010000016.1:0-133034 GCF_051835185.1 Klebsiella sp. K5-306 | reverse complement strand
GAATTACGTGTTCACTCTTTGAGACTTGGTATTCATTTTTCGTCCGAAGACGTTAAGAATCCATGTCACTTTGAGTGCCCACACAGATTGTCTGATAAATTGTTAAAGAGCAGTGCAACGCGGCTTTTGCTCACCGTTGCGAGGTGGCGTATAATACGCTTTCCTCTTTCAGAGTCAAGCGTTTAATTTCGCTTTTCTCTGCCGGTATTCATCGCTGAATCCCGCTGACCCGGCGGGCTGTAAGCCGTTGTTCCGTGTCAGTGGGAGCGCATTATAGGGATCCCATTTTTTTGCACAAGCCTTTTTTCGATCTTTTTTTTCATGTGATGCTTTTTCCGCCTCTTCGCAGCATTCTTGCGCAATTCGTTCAATTTTTACCACAATAAAGGGTTGCAGGAGGCCCCAAAAGCACCCAAAGTCTTTGCACTCCCTTATTTTATTGAGGTAACTATGACCAACAGTTTGCGTCGCTATAAAGAGTTATTCCCGAAAACGGGTCAACGGGTAATGATCGACGCCAGTAGCGTAGTGATCGGGGACGTCAGAATAGCTGATGATGTCAGTATCTGGCCGCTGGTCGCGATTCGCGGTGATGTGAATTATGTAGAAATAGGCGCTCGAACTAACATCCAGGACGGTAGTGTCTTACATGTTACTCATAAGTCTTCATCAAACCCGCGAGGCAATCCACTTATCATTGGCGATGATGTCACTGTCGGCCACAAGGTCATGCTACACGGCTGCACCATCGGTAACCGTGTGCTGGTCGGCATGGGTTCGATTCTGTTGGATGGCGTGATTGTAGAAGACGATATAATGATTGGCGCAGGCAGCCTGGTACCACAGAATAAACGCCTTGAGAGTGGCTACCTTTACTTTGGCAACCCTGTAAAGCAGATACGCCCCCTGACGGAGGCGGAAATCGCCGGACTCATATATTCAGCGAATAACTATGTAAAGTGGAAGGGTGACTACCTGACTCAGGAAAACCAGATCCAACCTTGAGCATCTTCCTGCTGGTCGAGAATCAGAACCTGAGCTTCATCTTCCAGATCCCAGCGATGTTCACGAAATGCGGCCAGCCATTGCGTAGGTTCTTCCCCACCAAAACGCGTCTTGAGCACCGATGACGTTAAGGCGCAGGTTAGCTGCATACCGTTTACTAATACCGGAAAAGCGATACATTGGTGCGCCTCATCCCACACTTCCCTGTCAGGAAACTGAATAGACTGGTTCATGCATTCAGCTCCTTCTGTAAAGCGGCAATGACTGGAGTTATATCTGGCAGAATGCCGTGCCACAACAGCACCGCATGAGCAGCCTGCGCCACCAGCATTCCTAACCCATCAGCGCATTTTGTCGCACCGTGTTGCTGGCATAAGGATAAAAAAGGCGTACTACCTTTCTGGTAAAACATGTCATAGCAGCAGACATGAGGGTTAATTAAACTCACAGGAATTGCAGGAACGTCCCCGTCAATGCCGCTGGATGTCGCATTAATGATGAGATCAAATTCCTCATTGCCTGATGCTTCTATATCCAAAGCACGGACGCTGCCAGTATGAGCAAACAACGTAGCCAGTTCATGAGCGCGAGAAAAGGTACGATTGACAATAGTAACGGCGCAATCCAGAGATAAAAGGGGCAGCAATACCCCACGTGAAGCGCCACCCGCGCCAATAAGCAATACCCGGAAGCCAGGTTTGATAAACTCAAGCCGTTCCAGATCGCTTAAGAGCCCGATGCCATCCGTATTGTCGCCAAGCAGCCGGCCGTCTTCCAGCCGTTTAAGCGTATTAACTGCGCCGGCCAGCGCTGCACGTTCGGTTAACTCGTCAGCTCGCGCAAAGGCCTCTTCTTTAAAAGGTACTGTGATGTTAGCGCCCTTGCCACCCTCATTAAAGAAGGAGTCAAGCGTGGTAACAAAATCATCGAGCGGAGCCAGAATACGTCCATAGGGATGCGCAATTTGCAGCTGCTGTGCAAAAAGCCGATGGATAGACGGCGATTTACTATGGGCGATGGGGTGTCCGAAGACGGCATAAGTTTCCATGAATTATCCCTGGCGGAAGAGTTCGCCCGTCAAGGCATCACGAATTTCAGATGGATTTTGTCGTCCTCCCGTTGCCCCATCAATGACGGGAAAGTCAGCGCCAAACTGTGTATAAACTTCCTCGGTCGTGCGGCAAGGTGGCTGGCCCGATAAATTTGCGCTGGTTGAAACCAGCGGCTTACCGTAAGCCTTGCACAGTTCAACCACCAGCGGATGATCGGTAACTCTGACAGCCAATGAATTGAAGCGCCCAGTCAACCAACGCGGCGTTGAAGCACAGGCGGGGAAGACAAACGTCACCGGACCAGGCCAACAGGAAAAAATAGCCGCGAGCTGCTCATCGCTAAGCCGCGTATAGTCAATGTATGGCTTGAGTTGTTCAAAGCTAGCGGCGATCAGGATCAATCCTTTTTCGACCGGACGCTGTTTAAGAGCAAGCAGAGTCATGACGGCCTTTTCGCTATCGGGATCGCAACCGACGCCAAAAACGGCTTCCGTAGGATAGGCGATGACATGTTGATTATTCAGAAGCTCTACAGCGCGAACGATGGCTTCTGAGGGCAGGTTATTATTCACAGATTTATTCCGCCGATATCGGCTTTCCACATTGTTTGCTGGCACAAAAGCGCTTAACGCCCTGAGCCGTTTTCTTTTCGATTAGCAACGGGTAATGACACTCGGGGCACTCGCCCGCTACTGGTTTGAAATTAATGACGAACTGGCAATCGGGGTAACGATCGCAGGAATGGAAGTTTTTACCAAAACGTGAACGGCGCTGCACCAGATGCCCTTGTCCGCATTGCGGGCAGGGTATTGCGGTTTCATCTGGCTTATCAATCAATTCAGTATGTTCACAATCAGGGTAGCTACTGCACCCGATAAACATACCAAAACGTCCCTGCCGTAGCACCAGCACGGAGCCGCAAGACGGACACGTTTGCCCCTCCAGAACTTTGACGATATGTCCGTCCGCCTGGCTTTTAAGGGGACGGACATAGTCACAGTCAGGATAATGCGAACAGCCGAGAAAAGGCCCGTGCTTCCCGGAGCGTATCACCAGTTCAGCCCCACACTGCGGGCAAGGTTCGTTTTTACGCACCGAAAACAGCGCTGTTTTGGTCATAACAATTCTAATGTCGCAGCAAAAAAGTTAATGCAGCATACCTTCATTTACTTCAAAGAGTAATTCTTCCATTTGCTGGTAGGCATTTTCGCAACCGGGAATATTGAACAGCACCATCAGAATCACCCATTTGAGATCCTCCAGATCGAACTCCGCCGTATCCAGCGCCAGCGCACGCTCTATTACCATTTCCCGTGTTTCGAGGTTCAACACCTGAATTTGCTCAAGGAACAGTAAGAACCCCCGGCAACTCGCATCAAGACGCTGACACTCCTCGTCCGTATATACTCGTAGCGAGAGAGGGTCGGAAGCAAGCTGCATAGGCGCAACCAACCCCTCCTGATAATCAGCCAGTTTCTCAAGCCACATCAGGGCGTTATAGATATCTTCTCGTTCAAAACCGGCATCGGTAAGATCCCGAGTCAGCTTGTCCTGATCCACGCGCATTTCTGCTTCATTATGGATGTAAGTTTCAAACAGATACATGAGTACGTCGAACATGGCTTGCCCTCCTTAATCGGACATAGCCGCCGGGTACAGCTGCGATCCAGCCTGCTAACTCCAGTTCAAGTAGCTGGGCTACGGTTACTGGCACAGATTGGCCGGCACGTTCAGCGACAACGTCAACAGGTGTTACCTCATCTCCTACGTTAGCCAGGAGCTCTGGAAATGGCAATGCTACAGAAGGCAGATTCGCGCAATTATTTGCGCCATCCGGCTCGGGAACAATGTACTGTAGATCATCCCGCCAGTATTCAATGATGTCTTCAGGCGCCGTTACGGGAATCGCTCCCTGCTTAATGAGCCAATGGGGTCCTTCCGAACCAGGACTGCCAATTGGCCCTGGCAGGGCAAATACATCCCTTCCCTGCTCCAGAGCATAACGAACTGTCACTAGCGAACCGCTTTTCAGTGCGGCTTCAACAACTAACACACCGGCGCTCAGGCCGCTGATAATCCGATTACGCCGGGGAAAATTCCCCGGCAAAGGCGGAGTAAAAAGTGGAAATTCAGAAATTACGGCTCCACCGTTGCGAATTATCTGCTCCGCCAGCGCCTGATGGCGACGAGGATAGATTTCGCGTAACCCGTTCCCTAAAACGGCAACCGTTTTACCCTTACCTTCCAGCGCACCACGATGGGCGATCCCATCGATGCCAAGAGCCAGACCGCTAGTGATCGTAATGCCATAACCCGCTAAAGCTACGCTAAATAATTTCCCCCAGCGGGCGCCATACCACGAATGCGCTCGACTTCCGATAACTGACAGCTGCCGGCTACTAAGTAGCGAAGTATTTCCATAGACAAAAAGGGCACCGGGAAAATCCACAATAGCCCGCAATTGAGGTGGGTAAAGCGGATCTTCGGCGGTGAGTAGATAGCAACTCGGCTGCTCGAGCCACTGCAGAGTGGAATCAATCTCGCATTGGTTAACGCTAAGAAAGTGCTTCGATTGCGCCAGATTCAAACCACAGGCTCGCAAATTATCATGATCTAAGGTCGGAGATGAACATAGCTGACGAGCGACGTTGACAGCACTGTCGCCATACAGGCTGCTCACTCTCATCAAACGTATCCAAATTTCCTTCGGCGTCATCCCCATCCCCCTGCCACAAGCGACTTTAACAATCATTGCGATTGGACAGCGAGACTGTCAATTGCAGGGGGTTTTGTCTAGAATAGAGGTAATAATCTTTCCAACTCCTGAACACAACTCTGGATAACTATGTCAGTTTTGCAAGTGTTACATATTCCGGACGAGCGCCTTCGCAAAGTCGCAAAGCCGGTTGAAGAAGTAAATGCGGAAATTCAGCGTATCGTCGATGATATGTTCGAGACGATGTACGCTGAAGAAGGTATTGGTCTTGCCGCAACGCAGGTGGATATCCATCAGCGGATCATCGTTATTGATGTATCGGAAAATCGTGATGAGCAGCTGGTATTAATTAACCCGGAGCTGCTGGAAAAGAGCGGAGAGACCGGCATTGAAGAGGGCTGTCTCTCTATTCCTGAACAACGCGCTTTAGTGTCGCGTGCAGAAAAAGTGAAAATCCGCGCGCTCGATCGCGAAGGAAAATCGTTTGAACTGGAAGCTGACGGTCTGCTGGCAATCTGTATTCAGCATGAGATGGATCATCTCGTTGGTAAGCTGTTCATCGATTATCTGTCTCCGCTCAAGCAACAACGCATTCGTCAAAAAGTTGAGAAACTTGACCGCCTGAATGCCCGAGCTTAAGGACGAGAATTAACGTGTCAGATTCACTACGTATTATTTTTGCGGGTACTCCTGATTTTGCAGCGCGTCATCTTGACGCGCTGCTCTCCTCTGGACATAACATCGTTGGCGTGTTTACACAACCAGACCGTCCAGCAGGCCGGGGTAAAAAACTCATGCCCAGCCCGGTTAAAGTACTGGCGCAGGAGAAAGGCATACCAGTATTCCAGCCAGCTTCGTTACGCCCGCAGGATAATCAGCAATTAGTTTCTGACCTGCATGCAGACGTCATGGTGGTCGTAGCCTATGGTCTGCTTTTGCCGAAAGCGGTGCTGGATATGCCGCGCCTTGGCTGCATTAATGTTCATGGTTCGCTGCTTCCACGCTGGCGCGGAGCGGCGCCAATTCAACGTTCGCTGTGGGCTGGTGATACCGAGACCGGTGTAACAATCATGCAGATGGATGTCGGGCTTGATACGGGCGACATGCTGTATAAGCTTGCGTGTCCCATCACCGCAGAAGATACCAGCGGAACGTTATATGACAAACTGGCTAACCTGGGGCCGCAAGGGCTTATTGAAACCCTTAAGCAGCTTGCCGCGGGTACCGCAAAACCGGTCGTTCAGGATGAAGCGCTGGTTACCCATGCACAAAAACTCAGCAAAGAAGAGGCGCGTATCGACTGGTCTCTTTCCGCTGCTCAGTTAGAACGCTGCATTCGCGCCTTTAATCCGTGGCCTATGAGCTGGATAGAAATTGATGGCCAGCCGATAAAAGTCTGGCAGGCATCGGTTATCAATACGGCCACAGCTGCCGTACCGGGGACCATCATTGAAGCGACAAAACAGGGGATTCAGGTAGCAACCAGCGACGGTATTCTGAATCTACTCTCGCTGCAGCCGGCCGGTAAAAAAGCAATGAGCGCCCAGGATCTTTTAAACTCGCGCCGGGAATGGTTCGCTCCTGGCAACCGTCTGGTCTGACGGCCCCTTCTTAATACGCCCGGTGTTGCCGGGCATTTTTATTTTTGTGTTTATGAAAAAACAACTCAATTTACGTAGCCTGGCAGCGCAGGCCGTTGAACAGGTTCTCGAACAAGGGCAATCATTAAGCAACGTTCTGCCCTCACTGCAGCAAAAAGTATCCGATAAAGATAAAGCGCTGCTTCAGGAACTATGCTTTGGCGTGCTGCGTACGCTTTCGCAATTAGACTGGCTGATCAATAAGCTAATGTCTCGTCCGATGACGGGTAAGCAGCGTATCGTTCACTACCTGATTATGGTGGGCTTATATCAACTGCTCTATACGCGTATCCCGCCGCATGCCGCACTGGCGGAAACGGTTGAAGGCGCAGTCGCTATTAAACGTCCACAGCTTAAGGGGTTGATTAACGGCGTATTGCGCCAGTTTCAGCGCCAGCAGGAAGAGCTGTTGTCTGAATTTTCTCGTAGCGACATTCGCTTCTTACACCCAGGCTGGTTATTAAAACGCCTGCAGAAAGCGTATCCAGCGCGGTGGGAAGCCATCGTGGATGCGAACAACCAGCGTCCGCCAATGTGGTTGCGCGTGAACCGTCTCCATCACACGCGCGACAGCTGGCTGGCATTGCTGGAAGAGGCGGGTATGTCAGGGTTTACGCATTCCGCTTATCCTGACGCTGTACGCATGGAAACACCGGTACCAGTCCATGCACTGCCAGGGTTTGAAGAAGGCTGGGTTACCGTTCAGGATGCCTCCGCTCAGGGTTGCGTCACATTCCTCGCCCCCAAAAACGGCGAGCACATTCTGGATCTCTGCGCCGCTCCGGGCGGTAAAACCACGCATATTCTCGAAGCGGCTCCCGAAGCACAGGTTCTCGCCATCGATATTGACGAGCAGCGGCTCTCCCGCGTCTATGACAACCTGAAGCGACTGGGAATGAAGGCAACCGTCAAACAGGGTGATGGACGCCATCCATCACAGTGGTGCGGCGAACAACAGTTCGATCGTATCCTACTGGATGCGCCTTGTTCCGCTAGCGGTGTTATTCGCCGTCACCCGGATATCAAATGGCTGCGCCGGGATCGCGATATCGCAGAACTGGCCCAGCTTCAGTCGGAAATTCTGGATGCCGTATGGCCGCACCTGAAATCCGGCGGAACTCTGGTTTACGCGACGTGCTCCGTATTACCAGAGGAGAATAGCCTGCAAATTAAAGCTTTTCTGCAACGAACAGCGGATGCGGTACTCAGCGAAACCGGAACGCCAGAGTTACCAGGCCAACAAAATTTGCCTGGTGGTGAAGAAGGTGACGGCTTCTTTTACGCTAAGCTAATCAAAAAGTGATGAGATAACGAGTCGCGACTGATGAAAATTATCATATTGGGCGCAGGACAGGTCGGCGGAACTCTGGCGGAAAATCTCGTCGGGGAGAACAACGACATTACTCTGGTCGACACGAATGGCGACCGCCTTCGTAGTCTTCAGGATAAATTTGATCTCCGGGTGGTTCAGGGACATGGCTCGCATCCGCGCGTGTTACGTGAGGCCGGTGCGGATGATGCCGACATGCTGGTTGCGGTGACCAGCTCCGATGAAACCAATATGGTGGCCTGCCAGGTTGCCTATTCGCTGTTTAATACACCAAATCGTATTGCTCGCATCCGTTCGCCGGATTATGTTCGCGATGCCGATAAACTTTTCCATTCAGAAGCGGTTCCTATAGATCACCTTATCGCACCTGAGCAGCTGGTAATTGATAGTATTTACCGGCTGATCGAGTATCCAGGCGCTTTGCAGGTTGTCAATTTTGCTGAAGGAAAGGTCAGCCTGGCGGTCGTTAAAGCCTATTATGGCGGTCCTTTGGTGGGAAATGCACTTTCGACTATGCGCGAACATATGCCGCATATTGATACACGCGTAGCGGCCATTTTCCGCCACGATCGTCCTATCAGACCCCAGGGCTCAACAATTGTAGAGGCCGGGGATGAGGTGTTCTTTATCGCCGCTTCGCAGCACATTCGAGCAGTCATGAGCGAGCTTCAGCGTCTGGAAAAGCCTTATAAACGCATCATGCTGGTCGGCGGCGGAAACATTGGCGCCGGGCTCGCCCATAAGCTGGAGAAAGATTACAGCGTCAAACTCATTGAACGTAATCAACAGCGAGCCGCAGAGCTTGCAGAAAAGCTGCAGAATACCATCGTCTTCTACGGCGATGCTTCAGATCAAGAATTACTGGCTGAAGAACATATCGATCAAGTTGATCTTTTTATCGCTGTCACCAACGATGATGAAGCCAATATCATGTCTGCCATGCTCGCGAAGCGAATGGGCGCCAAAAAAGTCATGGTACTGATCCAGCGACGGGCTTACGTCGATCTTGTCCAGGGGAGCGTGATCGATATTGCAATATCACCGCAGCAGGCAACCATATCCGCGCTGCTCAGCCATGTCCGCAAAGCGGATATTGTTGGTGTTTCCTCGCTGCGCCGCGGCGTCGCTGAGGCCATTGAAGCAGTGGCGCACGGAGATGAAAGCACTTCACGGGTTGTTGGACGTTCGATTGATGAGATTAAACTTCCGCCAGGAACAATTATTGGCGCAGTTGTACGCGGTAATGATGTCATGATAGCGAATAACAATCTGCGCATTGAGCAAGGGGATCATGTAGTTATGTTCCTGACTGACAAAAAATTCATCTCTGATGTGGAGAGGCTATTCCAGCCAAGTCCTTTCTTTCTGTAGTTATCAGGCGTCGACAAGACGCCTTTCTTTTATCCCTTATATATCAAAGGATAATATTTTCCTGCAATTATTTCCTAATAATGGAAAATAGGAATACATTTGTTAAACTTATCAGTGTTCGCTGGCTCAAGGAGAATAAAATGAGTTTTTTAAAAGAATTTCGCGAATTTGCGATGCGCGGGAACGTGGTTGATCTGGCAGTCGGTGTCATCATTGGTGCAGCATTTGGTAAAATCGTATCGTCGTTGGTTGCCGATATTATTATGCCGCCGCTAGGCTTGCTCATCGGCGGAATTGACTTTAAACAGTTTGCTGTAACGCTGCGAGATGCCCAGGGCGATATTCCCGCTGTCGTAATGCACTATGGCGTATTCATTCAGAATGTATTCGACTTTATCATCGTGGCTTTTGCTATTTTTATGGCAATCAAACTGATGAACAAATTGAACAGGAAAAAAGAAGAGGCGCCGGCAGCACCACCTGCTCCGACTAAAGAAGAAGTCCTGCTTAGCGAAATTCGTGACCTGTTGAAAGAACAGAACAATCGCTCTTAAAAGGCTTTAAAACCAGAAGGCCAGTGGTAAAAAAGTAATCACTTTCTTGCCACTGGCCTCCCGACCATCCCGCCCCGCATGTTTTGCTTTTCTTTGATAACTGCCTTTCCCCTTCTTATTCTTTTCAACTCGTTGCCTGAATAACGGGTCATGAAGCAAGGCCTCGATGGCATTATCTTTTATCTGCCCTTTAGTGTGCTGATAGCGGCTCATAAAATCTCCAGATTGGTGAAATGAAATCGGCGTGAGTGTAGACGCGAATGCTGAAAAAATCAACGCCCGGTATTTCTGTTACTGGCGCCCTGCTCGAGCGCTTCAAGAATGGAACAATAGACACTGCTGTGCGCTGTGCCGCAGCAAGCATCATTGAGCCGCTGTAAGGAACGACGCATAGCCTGGAGCTCCTTAATACGGGATTCCACTTCACTCAAACGAGCCTGCACAATGCCTTTAGATTCCTGACAGGTATGATGTTCCGGATCGATGCGGATCGAGAGAAGTTCGCGGATCGATTCCAGCGTAAACCCCAGCTGCCTGGCATAGCGGATAAAACGCAGTCTCTGCAGGTCGTTATCCGAATAGAGACGAAATCCACCTTCCGTACGCACGTTATGATCCATCATCTGCTGTTTTTCATAATAGCGGATGGTATCAGGAGTAACGTCAGCCAATTTAGCCAGTTCACCTATGCGGTACATGATTACTCCTCATTAATCTTATGCAGCAACTTATCAGCGTAATCCCCACGCAGGAAGTCAGTATTTAAGCCCGCCTGCCGCAGCTTTAGCTCGAGCAGCGCAAGGCGACGGCTCAGCTCAGCATAGCGGGGATCGCACTCCTGAACGCCTTTAAGTAAGTCATTTAGCATCACGGCTTCTTTACGATGTTCAAGTTCGGGAGGTAAACAACCCGCATTCTTGAGTAATCGATAACCTGCGCGTAGCTCGGGCGGCACATGTGAATCATCATCCAGAATCAGTGGTTCGCCACTGCCCGGAAGATTATCCAATTCACCTTTGCGCTGGGCATCAAGAATATGGCGTTCTGCCCACTGATCCAGTAACCACATAATACGGCTCCGGCGATGAACAAAAAGAATGCAGATATTGTAAACAAGCAGGAATAGGGAGGATATAAAAAAACCCGCCGGAGCGGGTTTTTTTACGTTACTACAGATTACTCTGCAGCAGCTTCTGCTTTCGATTCAGAGCGATCAACCAGCTCGATGTATGCCATCGGCGCGTTGTCGCCTGCACGGAAGCCACACTTCATAATACGAGTGTAACCACCGGCGCGGCTCGCGAAACGCGGGCCCAGCTCGTTAAACAGTTTTGCCACGATCTCGTTATCACGAGTGCGGGCGAATGCCAGACGACGATTAGCAACGCTATCAGTCTTGGCAAGAGTAATCAGCGGCTCAACTACGCGACGCAGTTCTTTCGCTTTCGGCAGGGTCGTCTTGATGATTTCATGACGAACCAGCGAACCAGCCATGTTACGGAACATAGCCTGGCGATGGCTGCTGTTGCGGTTCAGTTGACGACCACTCTTACGATGGCGCATGACCTTATCCTTCTCAGTAAAACCTTAACCTGTGATCCGGTTACTCGTCAGCAATGCTTGCCGGTGGCCAGTTTTCCAGGCGCATGCCCAGAGACAAACCACGTGAAGCCAGCACGTCTTTAATCTCGGTAAGAGATTTTTTACCCAGGTTCGGCGTTTTCAGCAACTCAACCTCGGTACGCTGTACCAGATCACCGATATAGTGGATAGCTTCTGCCTTGAGGCAGTTAGCAGAGCGGACAGTCAATTCGAGATCGTCAACAGGGCGCAGCAGGATCGGATCGAATTCTGGTTTCTCTTCTTTCACTTCCGGCTGACGTACATCACGTAAGTCAACGAAAGCTTCCAGTTGTTCTGCCAGGATGGTTGCCGCACGACGAATCGCCTCTTCAGGATCGATTGTGCCGTTGGTTTCCATTTCGATGACCAGCTTGTCCAGGTCGGTACGCTGTTCTACACGCGCTGCTTCAACATTGTAGGCAATACGCTCTACCGGGCTGTAGCATGCGTCGACCAGCAGACGGCCGATTGGGCGCTCATCTTCTTCCGAATGAATTCGGGCAGAAGCCGGCACATAACCGCGACCGCGCTGAACTTTGATACGCATGCTAATAGCTGCGTTCTCATCGGTCAGGTGGCAGATCACATGTTGCGGCTTGACGATTTCGACATCACCGTCATGGGTAATGTCGGCTGCGGTCACAGGGCCAATGCCAGATTTGTTCAAAGTAAGGATGACTTCATCTTTACCCTGAACTCTCACCGCCAGCCCTTTCAGGTTGAGCAGGATTTCAAGGATATCTTCCTGAACGCCTTCTTTGGTGCTGTACTCATGAAGTACACCATCAATCTCAACCTCGGTCACCGCGCAACCCGGCATCGATGAGAGCAGAATACGGCGCAGTGCGTTACCTAGAGTATGGCCAAAGCCACGCTCTAAAGGTTCAAGGGTCACCTTGGCGTGCGTCGAACTCACTTGCTCGATATCGACCAGGCGCGGTTTTAGAAACTCTGTCACAGAACCCTGCATTGTGTCCTCTCTTTGGTACTAAGCTTTACTTGGAGTAAAGCTCGACGATCAGGTGTTCGTTAATGTCCGCAGACAGATCAGAACGTTCCGGCAGACGCTTGAACGTACCTTCCATCTTGCCAGCATCAACTTCCAGCCAGGTTGGCTTTTCACGCTGCTCAGCCAGCTCCAGAGCGGCTTTCACGCGAGATTGCTTTTTCGCTTTCTCACGAATGCTAACAACGTCATTCGCTTTAACCTGATAAGAAGCGATGTTAACAACACGACCGTTTACCATGATAGCTTTGTGGCTAACCAGCTGACGTGATTCAGCACGAGTCGCGCCGAAGCCCATACGGTATACAACGTTGTCCAGACGACCTTCCAGCAGAGTCAACAGGTTTTCACCGGTGTTGCCTTTCAGACGCGCTGCTTCTTTATAATAGTTACGGAACTGACGCTCCAGCACACCGTACATACGGCGAACTTTTTGCTTTTCACGCAACTGCACACCATAGTCAGACAGACGCGGTTTACGCGCACCGTGCTGGCCAGGAGCTTGTTCAATTTTACACTTGGTATCGATCGCGCGAACGCCAGACTTAAGGAACAGGTCTGTGCCCTCACGACGGCTCAGCTTGAGCTTAGGACCCAAATATCTTGCCATTTTCTTTCTCCAACAATCCTAGAAACGAACGCGTTATACGCGACGTTTTTTCGGCGGACGACAACCGTTATGAGGGATCGGAGTCACATCAGTAATATTAGTGATGCGGAAACCAGCGGCGTTCAGTGCACGAATAGTAGATTCGCGACCTGGACCCGGACCTTTGACCATAACTTCCAGATTCTTGATGCCGTATTCTTTTACGGCTTCAGCGCAACGCTCTGCTGCAACCTGAGCTGCAAACGGAGTGGATTTGCGAGAACCACGGAAACCGGAACCACCGGCTGTTGCCCAACCCAGCGCGTTACCTTGACGATCGGTAATGGTAACGATGGTGTTGTTAAAAGAAGCATGGACATGAGCCACGCCATCAGAGACTTGTTTTCTTACACGCTTACGTGCACGAACTGGTGCCTTTGCCATTATTCAATCACCCCGATTATTTCTTGATCGGTTTACGCGGACCCTTACGGGTACGTGCGTTGGTCTTAGTACGCTGACCGCGAACCGGAAGACCACGACGATGGCGTAAACCACGATAGCAACCAAGGTCCATCAGACGCTTGATGCTCAGGGTGATTTCACGGCGCAGATCACCTTCAACGACAAATTTACCTACCGCTTCACGCAGGGATTCAATTTGTTCTTCAGACAGCTCACTGATCTTAACATTTTCAGCGATACCCGTGTCAGCACAGATGGCTTTAGAGCGGGTCTTGCCGATACCGAAAATGGCAGTTAATGCGATTACGGTATGTTTGTGATCAGGAATGTTAATGCCTGCTATACGGGCCACTATGCACTCCTACTATTTAATATGTACGCACCATGCTGAAAAGCCCGTTTTCAGGATACTCAAATGGAAACGTACAGACATACAAAAGATTGGCTGGCTAATCTAGCCAGCTCAACCCAACTTTGCAAGAAAAATATGCGAATAAATCAGCCTTGGCGCTGTTTATGCTTCGGCTCGGCACTGCAAATCACGCGGATGACGCCATCACGCTTAACGATTTTGCAGTTACGGCATAATTTCTTGACGGAAGCACGAACTTTCATTTTTACTCTCCGTAACTTCTCGAGCGACCTGTTAGCGGCCGTAGCCTTTCAGATTCGCCTTCTTCAATGCAGACTCATACTGACTTGACATCATCAGAGTTTGCACTTGAGCCATAAAGTCCATAATCACGACAACAACGATAAGCAGTGAGGTCCCACCGAAGTAGAACGGTACTTTCATTGCATCACGCATGAACTCCGGGATCAGGCAGATAAAAGTGATGTATAACGCACCGACCAAAGTCAGGCGAGTCATTACTTTATCGATATACTTCGCCGTTTGCTCTCCCGGACGAATTCCTGGTACAAATGCACCGGACTTCTTCAGGTTATCTGCTGTTTCACGCGGGTTGAAAACCAACGCCGTGTAGAAGAAACAGAAGAAGATGATTGCAGACGCATAGAGTAACACATAAAGCGGTTGCCCAGGCTGCAAATACAGCGAAATTGTTGTCAGCCAGTTCCAACCAGTACCGCCCCCGAACCAAGATGTAATGGTTGCCGGGAACAGAATAATACTGGAAGCGAAGATTGCCGGGATGACCCCTGCCATATTCACTTTCAGCGGTAAATGTGTGCTCTGTGCAGCATAGACACGACGACCCTGTTGACGTTTCGCGTAGTTTACCACAATGCGGCGTTGGCCACGCTCAACAAACACAACAAAGAAGGTCACTGCAAATACTAATACTGCAACCAACAGCAACAGGAGGAAGTGCAGGTCGCCTTGACGCGCTTGCTCGATAGTATGGGCTATGGCCGGCGGGAGTCCCGCAACTATACCAGCGAAGATAATGATCGAAATACCGTTACCGATACCACGCTCAGTGATCTGTTCGCCGAGCCACATCAGGAACATCGTTCCTGAGACCAGACTAACAACAGCGGTGAAATAGAATGCAAAGCCTGGATTTATTACCAGGCCCTGCATACCAGGCATATTCGGTAGACCGGTAGCAATACCGATCGACTGGAATATCGCCAGCACCAGAGTACCGTAGCGGGTGTACTGGCTGATCTTACGACGACCAGACTCCCCTTCTTTCTTCAGCTCCGCTAACGGCTGATAAACAACCGTTAACAGCTGGACAATGATCGATGCCGAAATATACGGCATGATACCCAGAGCAAAGATTGAAGCACGGCTGAGAGCACCACCAGAGAACATGTTGAACATTTCAATGATGGTGCCTCGCTGTTGCTCAAGCAGTTTGGCAAGTACAGCGGCATCAATACCAGGGATCGGAATAAAAGAGCCAATACGGAACACAATCAACGCACCGATTACAAACAACAGTCTGCGCTTCAGTTCGCCAATCCCACCTTTGGCACTTTGAAAATCTAATCCCGGTTGCTTAGCCATCTGCTACTTATTCCTCAATTTTACCGCCAGCAGCTTCGATAGCAGCACGAGCACCTTTAGTCACGCGCAGGCCACGAACAGTTACCGGACGAGATACTTCACCAGACAGGATCACTTTCGCGAACTCGATCTGGATACCGATAATGTTAGCCGCTTTCAGCGTGTTCAGGTCGATAACATCGCCTTCTACGTGAGCCAGATCAGACAGACGAACTTCTGCAGTGATCATCGCTTTACGAGAAGTGAAGCCGAATTTCGGCAGGCGACGGTACAGAGGCATCTGACCACCTTCGAAACCGCGACGTACGCCACCGCCAGAACGAGAGTTCTGACCTTTGTGACCACGACCACCGGTTTTACCGAGGCCAGAACCGATACCACGACCCAGGCGTTTACCCGCCTTTTTAGAGCCTTCGGCCGGAGACAGAGTATTTAAACGCATCTCTTACTCCTCAACTTTAACCATGAAGGAAACCGCGTTGACCATACCACGAACAGCAGGAGTATCCTCGCGCTCTACGGTGTGACCAATACGACGCAGACCCAGGCCAAGCAGCGTTGCCTTGTGTTTCGGCAGACGACCGATTGCACTGCGGGTTTGAGTAATTTTAATAGTCTTTGCCATGGTTTATTTCCCCAGAATTTCTTCAACGGATTTACCACGCTTGGCAGCGACCATTTCTGGAGAATTCATATTTTCCAGGCCATCAATAGTTGCACGAACCACGTTGATCGGGTTGGTGGAACCATATGCTTTGGCCAGAACGTTATGAACTCCAGCAACTTCCAGAACGGCGCGCATTGCACCACCGGCGATGATACCGGTACCTTCGGAAGCTGGCTGCATGAATACACGAGAACCCGTGTGAACACCTTTAACCGGGTGCTGCAGGGTGCCGTGGTTCAGCGCGACGTTAATCATATTGCGACGGGCTTTTTCCATCGCTTTCTGGATCGCTGCTGGAACTTCACGCGCTTTACCGTAACCAAAACCAACGCGACCGTTACCGTCACCAACTACAGTCAGAGCTGTGAAGGAGAAAATACGACCACCTTTAACGGTTTTAGATACGCGGTTAACCGCGATCAGCTTTTCCTGCAGTTCGCCAGCTTGTTTTTCGATGTGAGCCATCTTACACCTCTACCTTAGAACTGAAGGCCAGCTTCACGGGCAGCATCTGCCAGTGCCTGGACACGACCATGATATTGGAACCCGGAACGGTCAAAGGATACATCTTTGATGCCTTTTTCCAGAGCGCGTTCAGCGACAGCTTTACCCACAGCTGCAGCCGCGTCTTTGTTACCGGTGTACTTCAGTTGTTCAGCGATAGCTTTTTCTACAGTAGAAGCAGCTACCAGAACTTCAGAACCGTTCGGTGCAATTACCTGTGCGTAAATATGACGCGGGGTACGATGTACCACCAGGCGAGTTGCACCCAGCTCCTGGAGCTTGCGGCGTGCGCGGGTCGCACGACGGATACGAGCAGATTTCTTATCCATAGTGTTACCTTACTTCTTCTTAGCCTCTTTGGTACGCACGACTTCGTCGGCGTAACGAACACCCTTACCTTTATAAGGCTCAGGACGACGGTAGGCGCGCAGATCTGCTGCAACCTGACCGATCACCTGCTTATCAGCGCCTTTCAGCACGATTTCAGTTTGAGTCGGACATTCTGCAGTGATACCGGCCGGCAGTTTATGCTCAACAGGATGAGAGAAACCTAAAGCCAGGTTTACTACATCCCCTTTGACCGCTGCACGATAACCTACACCAACCAGCTGAAGCTTTTTAGTGAAGCCTTCGGTAACACCAACAACCATTGAGTTCAGCAGGGCACGCGCGGTACCAGCCTGAGCCCATCCATCCACGAAACCATCACGCGGACCGAAGGTCAGAGCATTATCTGCATGTTTAACTTCAACAGCATTGTTGAGGGTACGAGTCAGCTCGCCGTTTTTACCTTTGATCGTAATAACCTGACCGTTGATTTTTACATCAACGCCGGCAGGAACAACGACCGGTGCTTTAGCAACACGAGACATTTTTTCCTCCGATTAGGCTACGTAGCAGATAATTTCGCCACCAAGACCAGCCTGGCGCGCTGCACGATCAGTCATAACACCTTTAGAGGTAGAAATAACCGCGATACCCAGACCCGCCATAACTTTCGGCAGCTCATCTTTACGTTTGTAGATGCGCAGACCTGGGCGGCTGACACGCTGAATGCTTTCTACAACAGCTTTACCCTGGAAATACTTAAGAGTCAGTTCCAGTTCCGGCTTGATGTCGCCTTCAACTTTAAAATCTTCAATAAAGCCTTCTTCCTTCAGCACGTTGGCAATTGCCACTTTCAGCTTGGAGGAAGGCATGGTGACCGCAGCTTTATTCGCGGCCTGACCGTTACGGATACGGGTCAGCATATCCGCGATCGGATCTTGCATGCTCATCTGTCTTTACTCCCGTGATTCAATTGGTGACAATTACCAGCTAGCCTTTTTCAGACCCGGGATTTCACCGCGCATTGCGGCTTCACGGACCTTGATACGGCTCAACCCGAACTTCCGCAGGAAACCATGCGGACGACCTGTTTGACGGCAGCGATTACGCTGACGAGACGGGCTGGAATCACGCGGCAGAGTCTGCAGCTTGAGAACAGCATTCCAACGATCTTCGTCGGTTGCGTTCACATCAGAGATGATAGCTTTCAGTTCAGCGCGTTTAGCGAAGAATTTATCAGCTAAAGCCACGCGCTTTACTTCGCGTGCTTTCATTGATTGCTTAGCCATTAAGTAACCCTACCTTACTTGCGGAACGGGAAGTCAAAGGCAGCCAGCAGAGCGCGGCCTTCTTCATCAGATTTCGCAGTAGTGGTAATGGTAATATCCAAACCACGAACGCGGTCGACTTTATCGTAGTCGATTTCTGGGAAGATGATCTGCTCACGGACACCCATGCTGTAGTTGCCACGACCGTCGAAAGACTTAGCGGACAAGCCACGGAAGTCACGGATACGCGGTACAGCAATAGTGATCAGGCGCTCAAAGAACTCCCACATGCGTTCGCCACGCAGAGTTACTTTACAGCCGATCGGATAGCCCTGACGGATTTTGAAGCCTGCAACTGATTTGCGTGCTTTGGTGATCAGCGGTTTTTGACCGGAGATTGCTGTCAGATCCGCTGCTGCGTTATCCAGCAGTTTCTTGTCAGCGATCGCTTCACCAACACCCATGTTCAGGGTGATCTTCTCGACCCGAGGGACTTGCATGACAGAATTGTAGTTAAACTCAGTCATGAGTTTCTTAACTACTTCGTCTTTGTAGTAATCATGCAGTTTCGCCATCGTACTACTCCAAATTACTTGATAGTTTCGCTGTTAGACTTGAAGAAACGGACTTTTTTGCCGTCTTCGAATCTAAAGCCTACACGGTCAGCCTTGCCGGTTGCCGCATTGAAGATTGCAACGTTAGAAACCTGAATAGCAGCTTCTTTTTCAACGATGCCGCCTGGTTGGTTCAGAGCCGGAACCGGCTTCTGGTGTTTCTTAACCAGGTTGATACCTTCAACAATGAGCTTGCCGGAAGACAAGACATTCTTAACTTTACCGCGTTTACCTTTATCTTTACCGGTTAACACGATAACTTCGTCATCACGACGGATTTTCGCTGCCATGATTCGCTCCTTAGAGTACTTCTGGGGCCAGAGAGATAATTTTCATGAACTTCTCGTTACGAAGTTCACGAGTTACCGGCCCAAAAATACGCGTACCGATGGGCTGCTCGCTGTTATTGTTTAAAATAACGCATGCATTACCATCGAAGCGAATGACAGAACCGTCCGGGCGACGAACACCCTTCTTGGTGCGCACCACTACCGCCTTCAGCACATCACCTTTTTTGACCTTACCACGCGGAATTGCTTCTTTGATGGTGATCTTGATGATGTCGCCTACGCCTGCGTAGCGACGGTGCGAGCCACCCAGAACCTTGATACACATTACGCGACGTGCACCGGAGTTGTCGGCGACGTTCAGCATAGTCTGTTCTTGGATCATTTTAGTGCTCCGCTAATGTCAACTACTACTGAGACCCAAAAATAGGGTCGTTAAAAAAGCCCCATATCGAGGGCGCGGCATTATAACACCGCAAATCAGATATGGGTAGAAAAAATAAACGGCTCATCGCTGAGCCGTTTATCCGTATCGAGAATGCGTACTGTATTACAGAACCGCTTTCTCTACAACGCGAACCAGCGTCCAGGACTTAGTCTTGGACAGCGGACGGCATTCGCGGATTTCAACCACGTCACCGATACCGCATTCGTTGTTCTCGTCATGTACGTGCAGTTTGGTCGTACGCTTGATGAATTTGCCGTATACCGGGTGTTTCACCATACGTTCGATAGCAACAACAATGGATTTCTCCATTTTGTCGCTAACCACGCGACCTTGCAGAGTACGGATTTTATCGGTCATTACGCACCCGCCTTCTGAGTCAGTAAAGTCTTAACGCGTGCAACATCACGACGCACTTGCTTCAGCAGATGAGTCTGTTGCAGCTGGCCACTTGCAGCCTGCATACGCAGGTTGAACTGCTCACGCAGCAGGTTCAGCAGCTCAGCGTTCAGCTCTTCAACGCTTTTTTCACGCAGCTCTTTTGCTTTCATTACATCACCGTCTTAGTTACAAAGGTGGTTTTGATCGGCAGTTTCGCTGCTGCCAGGCCGAATGCTTCACGGGCCAGCTCTTCCGGTACGCCGTCCATTTCATAAAGGACTTTACCCGGCTGAATCAAGGCAACCCAGTACTCCACGTTACCTTTACCTTTACCCATACGAACTTCCAGCGGCTTCTCGGTGATCGGTTTGTCCGGGAATACACGGATCCAGATCTTACCTTGACGCTTAACTGCACGGGTCATAGCACGACGTGCTGCTTCGATCTGACGTGCAGTCAGACGACCACGGCCAACAGCTTTCAGACCGAAAGTGCCGAAGCTAACATCCGTACCCTGCGCCAGACCACGGTTGCGGCCTTTGTGCACTTTACGGAATTTTGTACGCTTTGGTTGTAACATCAGCGACGCTCCTTATTTACGGCCTTTACGCTGCTGCTTTTTAGGTTGAGCAGCCGGTTCCGGTTGTTCAACAGCAGCCATACCACCCAGGATCTCACCTTTGAAGATCCATACCTTAACGCCGATTACACCGTAAGTGGTGTGCGCTTCAGAGGTGTTGTAGTCGATGTCAGCACGCAGAGTGTGCAGCGGTACGCGACCTTCACGGTACCATTCGGTACGTGCGATTTCCGCGCCGCCCAGACGGCCGCTAACTTCAACTTTGATACCTTTAGCGCCCAGACGCATTGCGTTCTGTACAGCACGCTTCATAGCACGACGGAACATAACGCGACGTTCCAGCTGAGAAGTGATGCTGTCAGCAACCAATTTAGCGTCCAGTTCAGGCTTACGAACTTCGGCAATATTGATCTGTGCAGGCACGCCAGCGAGATCCGCGACGACCTTGCGCAGTTTTTCTACGTCTTCGCCTTTCTTACCGATAACGATACCCGGGCGAGCGGTGTGAATGGTCACACGAATGCTCTTAGCCGGACGCTCGATAACGATGCGAGATACAGACGCTTTCGCCAGTTCCTTAGTCAGGTACTGACGTACTTTAAAATCGCTGTCCAGGTTGTCAGCGAATTCTTTGGTGTTCGCAAACCAGGTAGAGTTCCATGGTTTTACAATACCCAGGCGAATACCATTAGGATGTACTTTCTGACCCATTGCTAGTCTCCAGAGTCTCAGCGATCGGACACAACCACAGTAATGTGGCTGGTGCGCTTCAGGATGCGATCTGCACGACCTTTAGCACGCGGCATAATGCGCTTCATGCTCGGGCCTTCGTCTACGAAAATTTTCGCAACTTTCAGATCATCAATGTCAGCGCCATCGTTGTGTTCAGCGTTAGCAATGGCAGATTCCAGTACCTTCTTGACCAGTACAGCAGCTTTCTTGTTGGTGTAGGTCAGAATATCCAGGGCCTGCGACACTTTCTTACCGCGAATCAGGTCAGCAACAAGGCGTACCTTCTGAGCAGAAGAACGAGCATGGCGATGTTGAGCTAAAGTTTCCATCTCTTCCTCCTACCTTATTTCTTCTTCGCTTTTTTATCAGCAGCGTGGCCGCGATAAGTACGAGTCGGTGCGAATTCACCCAGTTTGTGACCAACCATTTCGTCGGAAACAAAAACTGGAACGTGCTGACGACCATTATGGACAGCGATGGTCAAACCGATCATGTTAGGAAAGATCGTTGAACGACGGGACCAAGTGCGCAGGGGCTTCTTGTCTCCGCTTTCCACCGCTTTCTCTACCTTCTTCAGCAAGTGCAGGTCAATAAAAGGACCTTTCTTGAGAGAACGTGGCATGGCTTATCCTCTAAAATTATTTGCTACGGCGACGTACGATGAATTTATCAGTACGCTTGTTGCTGCGGGTCTTCTTACCTTTGGTCTGAACGCCCCACGGAGTTACCGGGTGCTTACCAAAGTTACGACCTTCACCACCACCATGTGGGTGGTCGACTGGGTTCATCGCAGTACCGCGAACGGTAGGACGAACGCCACGCCAGCGTGCAGCACCTGCTTTACCCAGAACGCGCAGCATATGCTCAGCATTGCCAACTTCGCCCAGAGTAGCGCGGCAGTCTGCTTCGACTTTACGCATTTCACCAGAACGCAGACGCAGGGTGACATAAGCACCATCGCGAGCAACGATCTGAACGTAAGTACCAGCGGAACGAGCCAGCTGACCGCCTTTACCTGGTTTCATTTCTACGTTATGAACGGTAGAACCAACCGGGATATTGCGCATCGGCAGGGTGTTGCCTGCTTTGATTGCAGCATCAACGCCAGACTGAATCTGGTCGCCAGCTTTCAGGCCTTTAGGGGCCAGAATGTAACGGCGCTCACCGTCTTTGTACAGAACCAGCGCGATGTTCGCGGAGCGGTTCGGATCGTACTCAAGACGTTCAACAACTGCCGGGATACCATCTTTGTTGCGTTTGAAGTCAACAATACGGTAGGCCTGTTTGTGACCACCACCGATATGACGAGTGGTGATACGGCCATTGTTGTTACGACCACCGGATTTGCTGTTTTTTTCAACCAGCGGAGCAAAAGGTTTGCCCTTGTGCAGCTCTGGGTTGACCACTTTAACAACGTGGCGACGACCCGGAGATGTCGGTTTACATTTAACAACTGCCATTGTATTACTCCTCCGACTTACTCAGCGCCGCCGACGAAGTCCAGATTCTGGCCTTCCTTCAGGGTGACGTAAGCTTTTTTCCAGTCGCTACGACGACCGATACGCTGTCCGTGACGTTTAACTTTCCCTTTAACCACCAGGGTGTTAACGACTTCGACTTCGACTTCAAACAGTTTCTGCACAGCAGCTTTGATCTCTGCTTTGGTCGCGTCTTTAGCAACTTTGAGAACGATGGTGTTAGTTTTTTCCATCGCAGTAGACGCTTTTTCAGAAACGTGCGGTGCGCGCAGCACCTTCAGCAGACGTTCTTCACGAATCATGCCAGCATCTCCTCAACTTGCTTAACAGCATCAGCAGTCATTACGACTTTGTCGAAGGCGATCAGGCTAACCGGGTCGATACCAGTTGCATCACGTACGTCAACCTTGTGCAGGTTGCGCGCAGCAAGGAACAGGTTCTCGTCCAGCTCACCGGTGATGATCAGCACATCTTCCAGAGCCATGTCTTTCAGTTTCTGTGCCAGCAGCTTAGTTTTAGGCGCTTCTACAGAGAAAGATTCGACAACGATCAGACGATCCTGACGTACCAGTTCGGACAGAATGCTTTTCAGCGCGCCGCGGTACATCTTTTTGTTAACTTTTTGACTGTGGTCCTGCGGACGAGCAGCGAAGGTCACGCCACCTGAACGCCAGATCGGGCTCTTGATAGAACCTGAACGCGCACGGCCGGTACCTTTCTGGCGCCACGGCTTTTTGCCTGAACCAGTTACTTCAGCACGAGTCTTCTGAGCACGAGTACCCTGACGAGCACCAGCTGCATAAGCAACTACAACCTGGTGAACCAGCGCTTCGTTGAAATCACGACCGAAGGTAGTTTCGGAAACAGTCAGCGCGCTCTGCGCGTCTTTCAATACTAATTCCATTGCTATCCCCTTACGCCTTCACAGCTGGTTTAACGATCAGGTCGCTACCGGTTGCACCCGGGACTGCACCTTTAACCAGCAGCAGGTTGCGCTCAGCGTCAACACGTACTACGTCCAGGCTCTGAACGGTTACACGTTCGTTACCCAGCTGACCTGCCATTTTCTTGCCTTTGAACACTTTGCCCGGAGTCTGGTTCTGACCGATAGAACCCGGAACGCGGTGAGACAAGGAGTTACCGTGAGTTGCGTCCTGGGTACGGAAGTTCCAGCGCTTAACGGTACCAGCAAAACCTTTACCTTTAGAGGTACCGGTTACGTCAACTTTTTTAACGTCAGCAAACAGCTCAACGCTAATGTCCTGACCTACGGTGAACTCTTCGCCGTCAGCCAGACGGAATTCCCACAGACCACGGCCAGCTTCAACGCCAGCTTTAGCGAAGTGACCCGCTTCCGGTTTGGTTACACGGTTAGCTTTTTTAGCACCAGTGGTAACCTGAACGGCACGGTAGCCATCGTTAGCCAGATCTTTAACCTGAGTAACGCGGTTTGCTTCAACTTCGATTACGGTTACTGGGATAGATACGCCATCTTCAGTGAAGATGCGGGTCATGCCCACTTTTTTACCGACTAAACCAATCATTGTTTCAACCTCTCAATCGCTCGATGACCTGATTAACCCAGGCTGATCTGCACGTCTACACCGGCAGCCAGATCCAGACGCATCAGAGCATCAACGGTTTTTTCAGTTGGCTCAACGATGTCAACCAGACGCTTATGAGTGCGGATTTCGTACTGATCGCGCGCGTCTTTGTTAACGTGCGGAGAGATCAGAACGGTAAAGCGCTCTTTGCGGGTCGGCAGCGGGATCGGACCACGGACTTGCGCACCAGTGCGCTTAGCAGTCTCGACGATTTCCGCGGTTGATTGATCGATCAGACGATGATCAAACGCTTTAAGGCGGATACGGATTCTTTGGTTCTGCATGAGACCAGAGCTCCAATTATTTTATAGACGAAATGGTTACTCCTCATACCCATTACGATTGATGGGAGAGTGTAACCGTTCTTACATAGTTCCCCAATTGGGAACATTGTTTGGTAGCTTGTTGCTGCTACCAGGGTTCATATCGAACCGGCCGTCAACTTTGACAGGCCCGCGCATTATACGCAAATTCAGCCACAACGCAAGTACTGCGTAGAAAATCATCACTTCTTTCTGCGAGTCCGCTTCCGCTCACGCCGTAACGCAACCTGTAGACATAAAAAATTTGGATAAGTCAGTCCATTCCCGGTCATTGGCCTTTGCCAGATGCTCTCCACCTCAGCACACTCGGTGCTAACAGCCACAACATGGAGAAAATCAATGGCAGTTGCGAACGTTGTCTTCTTTATTATCTACGGCGGCTTATTGCTCACTCTCAGCTGGCACGATCTGCGCTATGGCTTGCTACCCGATAAATTCACCTGCCCTCTGCTCTGGAGCGGGCTGCTTTACTATGTATCTATGTCGCCGGTCAATCTTCCGCATGCGGTATGGGGAGCGATAGCAGGCTATCTGGCCTTTGCGTTGATTTATTGGTTCTACAGGGGAGTACGTGGGTCTGAAGGTATCGGCTACGGTGATGTAAAGTTACTCGCCGCACTCGGAGCCTGGCATGGCTGGAGAGCTTTACCGCAGCTGGTTCTTATCGCAACGATTCTGGCATGCGCTGCCGTAGCAGTAGTGATTCTACGCACCAGAGAAAGAGAGGCATTACATAACCCGCTACCTTTTGGCCCTTTTCTGGCCGTAGCGGGTTTATCATCTGAAGGTATGACCTTTCTTAGTCCGCCACTTTAATCTGCGACTGAAGATAATTCTGCAGACCAATTTTAGCTATGAGATCCAGTTCGGTTTCAAGCCAATCGATATGCCCTTCTTCGTCTGCAAGGATAGTGATTAACATATCCCGGCTGACGTAGTCATGGACGCTGTCGGCATAGGCAATGGCTTCTCGTAGATCCTTTGCCCCTTCCAGTTCCAGCCTCAGGTCAGATTGCAGCATCTCCTCGACGTCCTCCCCAATGCGGAGTTTACCGAGGTCCTGCAGGTTAGGGATCCCCTCAAGAAACAAAATACGCTCGATATACTTATCGGCATGCTTCATTTCATCGATGGATTCATGGTATTCGACATCATTGAGGCGCATCAGGCCCCAGTTTTTGAACATTCTCGCATGGAGAAAGTACTGATTAATTGCGACCAGCTCATTTCCCAATAATTTATTGAGATAACTTATGATTTTGACATCACCTTTCATTATATAGTCCCTCCGCTTCCACTTATTGAAGCGTAGTTCGGGCTATTAGGATGTCAAAGTTAAGCCGTGGTCTTCAGGCAATCTCTTGATATTCCGGCATGCGAGTTAATTCATCTTCCATAATTTCTCTGGCCGCGCGCACACACTTACCGCATTGATTTCCCACGGGAATAAATTTGCGCAACTGCTGGAAAGATTGAGGGTGAAACTGGCGCACAGCCTGACGAATTTTTTTATCGTTCACACCATTACACAGACAAACGTACATACATACTCCCGTTCAACTTACAGGCGAAGTGTAAATGAGAATAGTTATGATTACAATAGTCTGTTTATTAAATATACATGTCATTTATTCTCTGTAATCTTTCACGGATATGCTCTCAAATTACAGACAGCAAAAAGGGCGCCTTAGCGCCCTTTTTCATTCCGGACTAATAATTAGCCGAGAACTTTAGCAACAACGCCCGCGCCAACGGTACGGCCGCCTTCACGGATTGCGAAACGCAGACCGTCGTCCATCGCGATCGGGTGGATCAGGGTAACAACCATTTTGATGTTGTCGCCCGGCATAACCATCTCTACGCCTTCCGGCAGTTCGATGGTGCCAGTCACGTCAGTTGTACGGAAGTAGAACTGCGGACGGTAGCCTTTGAAGAACGGAGTGTGACGGCCGCCTTCGTCTTTGGACAGGATATAAACTTCAGATTCGAACTTGGTGTGCGGCTTGATAGAGCCCGGCTTAGCCAGTACCTGACCACGTTCGATTTCTTCACGTTTGATACCACGCAGCAGAACACCAACGTTCTCACCAGCACGGCCTTCGTCCAGCAGTTTGCGGAACATTTCAACGCCAGTACAGGTAGACTTAGCAGTGTCTTTGATACCAACGATTTCAACTTCTTCGCCAACTTTGATGATACCGCGCTCTACACGACCGGTAACAACGGTACCACGACCGGAGATGGAGAATACGTCTTCGATCGGCAGCAGGAACGGCTTGTCAATCGCACGCTCTGGTTCCGGAATATAAGAATCCAGGAAGCCAGCCAGTTCGATGATTTTAGATTCCCACTCAGCGTCGCCTTCCAGAGCTTTCAGAGCAGAACCACGAACGATCGGAGTGTCGTCGCCCGGGAAATCGTACTGAGACAGAAGTTCACGAACTTCCATTTCAACCAGTTCCAGCAGCTCTTCGTCATCAACCATGTCGCACTTGTTCAGGAACACGATGATGTACGGAACGCCTACCTGACGACCCAGCAGGATGTGCTCACGAGTCTGCGGCATCGGGCCGTCAGTCGCAGCAACAACCAGGATCGCGCCGTCCATCTGCGCAGCACCGGTGATCATGTTTTTAACATAGTCGGCGTGGCCCGGGCAGTCTACGTGCGCGTAGTGGCGAGTCGGGGTGTCATATTCAACGTGGGAAGTGTTGATGGTGATACCACGAGCTTTTTCTTCCGGCGCGTTATCGATCTGGTCGAATGCGCGAGCAGCACCACCGTAGGTTTTAGCCAGAACGGTAGTGATTGCAGCGGTCAGAGTAGTTTTACCATGGTCAACGTGGCCGATAGTACCGACGTTGACGTGCGGTTTTGTACGTTCAAATTTTTCTTTAGACACGGCTATATTCCTTACTATAGTGCTCTCCCCTTCAGGAGAGAGCACGGGACTTTGGTTTTAACCCTGCGGCTTATTTACCACGGGCTTCGATTACGGCCTGAGCAACGTTGTTCGGCGCATCATCATACTTCAGGAACTCCATGGAGTAAGAAGCACGACCTTTGGTCAGAGAACGCAGCTGAGTTGCATATCCGAACATTTCAGACAGCGGAACTTCAGCGTGGATCACAACGCCAGTCACGTTGGATTCCTGACCGCGCAGCATACCGCGACGACGGCTAAGGTCACCGATAACGTCACCAGTGTTCTCTTCCGGAGTTTCTACTTCAACCTTCATGATCGGCTCAAGCAGAACTGGTTTCGCTTTCTTAAAGCCATCTTTGAAGGCAATAGAAGCGGCCAGTTTAAACGCCAGTTCAGAGGAGTCAACGTCGTGGTAAGAACCGAAGTGCAGACGCACGCCCAGATCAACTACCGGATAACCAGCCAGAGGGCCAGCTTTCAGCTGCTCCTGGATGCCTTTATCAACGGCCGGGATGTATTCACCAGGAATTACACCACCTTTAATGTCGTTGATGAACTCGTAACCTTTCGGGTTAGAGCCCGGCTCCAGCGGGTACATGTCGATAACGACGTGACCATACTGACCGCGACCACCAGACTGTTTAGCGTGTTTACCTTCGATATCGGTAACTTTCGCGCGAATCGCTTCACGGTAAGCAACCTGAGGTTTACCGACGTTCGCTTCAACGTTGAATTCACGTTTCATACGGTCAACGATGATGTCGAGGTGCAGCTCACCCATACCGGCGATGATAGTCTGGTTAGATTCTTCATCAGTCCATACGCGGAAAGACGGGTCTTCTTTAGCCAGACGGCCCAGAGCCAGACCCATTTTTTCCTGGTCAGCTTTGGTTTTCGGTTCAACGGCGATAGAGATTACCGGCTCAGGGAATTCCATACGCTCCAGAATGATCGGCGCGTTAGGATCACACAGAGTATCACCCGTAGTAACGTCTTTCAGACCGATAGCAGCAGCGATATCGCCCGCGCGAACTTCTTTGATCTCTTCACGTTTGTTAGCGTGCATCTGTACGATACGACCGAAACGCTCACGAGCAGCTTTCACGGAGTTCAGGATGGTATCACCAGAGTTAACCACACCAGAGTACACGCGGAAGAAGGTCAGGTTACCCACGAACGGGTCGGTAGCGATTTTGAATGCCAGAGCAGCAAACGGCTCATCATCGCTAGCGTGACGCTCAGCAGGAGTATCTTTACCATCGTCCAGGATACCGTTGATCGCAGGAACGTCGACCGGGGATGGCAGGTAGTCAACTACCGCATCCAGCATCGCCTGTACGCCTTTGTTCTTGAACGCAGAACCACAGGTTACAAGGATGATTTCGTTATTCAGAACGCGCTGACGCAGAGCAGTTTTAATCTCTTCTTCAGTCAGTTCTTCGCCACCCAGGTATTTTTCCATCAGCTCTTCAGAAGCTTCAGCAGCGGACTCGATCAGGTTCTGGTGCCATTCTTCGGCCAGTTCCTGCATGTCTGCCGGAATATCTTCGTAAGTGAAGGTTACGCCTGCATCTTCTTCGTTCCAGTTGATGGCTTTCATTTTCACCAGGTCAACAACACCGGTGAACGCTTCTTCAGCGCCAATCGCCAGCTGCAGCGGAACAGGGTTCGCGCCCAGACGGGTTTTGATCTGACCAACAACTTTCAGGAAGTTCGCACCCATACGGTCCATTTTGTTAACGAACGCAATGCGCGGAACTTTATATTTGTTTGCCTGACGCCATACGGTTTCAGACTGAGGCTGAACACCACCAACTGCGCAGTAAACCATTACTGCACCATCAAGCACACGCATGGAACGTTCTACTTCGATAGTGAAGTCAACGTGCCCCGGGGTGTCGATGATGTTTACGCGATGCGGTTCATACTGCTTAGCCATACCTGACCAGAATGCAGTAGTCGCTGCGGAGGTGATAGTAATACCACGCTCTTGCTCCTGCTCCATCCAGTCCATGGTGGCAGCGCCGTCATGAACTTCACCGATTTTGTGGTTTACACCGGTGTAGAACAGAATACGTTCGGTAGTAGTAGTTTTACCGGCGTCGATGTGCGCACTGATACCGATGTTACGGTAGCGTGCGATGGGTGTTGTACGAGCCATTTGATTCCTCGTTTATTTCTTTAGGCGTTCAGTTAAGTTATCCAAAACGGGCGACTTACCTGAAGCGCCCGCCTGGTGACTAAGACTCCGAAGGGATTACCAACGGTAGTGTGCGAACGCCTTGTTGGCTTCTGCCATACGGTGAACGTCTTCACGTTTCTTAACTGCAGTACCTTTGTTGTCTGCAGCATCAGAAAGTTCGTTCGCCAGACGCAGAGCCATGGATTTATCACCACGTTTACGAGCAGCTTCAACGATCCAACGCATTGCCAGAGCATTACGACGAACCGGACGGACTTCAACTGGAACCTGATAAGTAGAACCACCAACGCGGCGGGACTTAACTTCGACAGTCGGGCGAACGTTGTCGAGAGCGACTTCGAATGCTTCCAGTTCATTTTTACCAGAGCGCTGAGCCAGGGTCTCCAGCGCGCTGTATACGATTGCTTCTGCAGTAGATTTTTTACCATCTACCATCAGGATATTTACAAATTTAGCCAGCAGTTCTGATCCGAACTTAGGATCCGGCAGGATTTTACGCTGACCAATGACGCGACGACGTGGCATGGAAATACTCCGTTGTTAATTCAGGATTGTCCAAAACTCTAAGAGTTTAGTTTGACATTAATATAAAACGTTTGGCCTTACTTAACGGAGAACCATTAAGCCTTAGGACGCTTCACGCCATACTTGGAGCGAGCTTGCTTACGGTCTTTAACGCCGGAGCAGTCAAGCGCACCACGAACGGTGTGGTAACGAACACCCGGAAGGTCTTTAACACGACCGCCACGGATCAGGATCACGGAGTGCTCCTGCAGGTTGTGACCTTCACCACCGATGTAGGAGGTGACTTCGAAACCGTTAGTCAGACGCACACGGCAAACTTTACGCAGTGCGGAGTTCGGTTTCTTAGGAGTGGTGGTATATACACGAGTACATACGCCACGTTTCTGCGGGCAGGCTTCCAGCGCCGGCACGTTGCTCTTTGCAACTTTGCGCGCGCGTGGTTTGCGTACCAGCTGGTTAATTGTTGCCATTAAATAGCTCCTGGTTTTAGCTTTTGCTTCGTAAACACGTAATAAATCGCCTCATATAATATGAGGACGCAGAATTTTAGGGCGGTGCCGAAAAGGTGTCAAGAAATATACAACAATCCCGCCATTACCAGGACAACTGACCGGCATGTTTGACTGAAAGTCTGACGAAATCAGTATAGCTAACCCTGACGACACTGTCCGCAATTTGACCAGCCAGCCCGCGGGCTTCGATATCGTCTTGCAGAGCGTAGAGGGATATGGGGGCAGATTGCAGGATTTCAAGGAAACGGCCTTGAGCGACAGCGGCGATAACGCCGTCCGACAGCAGCAGCAGCTCGTCACCTTCTTTTATCAAACGGAGCATAGCCGCAATATCGGCGTGCCAGGGGGATGTGCTTAATGTGTGGAGCATTCAGACCTCAGAAACGCAGTATCACGTTAAAATCGTCCAGCCGGGCGCGCAGAGCCTCTGGCTCCAGCCATTTACCGTCCACGACCCACGGCGTGGCGGAAGTCAGGCCGCGCTCGCGCGCTGAAGCCGCGCAAATCCAACACTGTTCAATATCGTATAGCGACAGGAGTTTAAAGGTAGAGATATAATCGCGCGCCAGCACTGCGGCTGGCCGCTGCTCCGGAAGGAGCTGAAATACGCCATCTCCGACGAAGAAGACGCCAATCTCTTCCGTCAGTGCGGATGTAGCCAGCAGGGCATCCAGCCCTTCCCTGCCCGATGCTGAGCCATGGGGTGCGGACGAAAAAATAAAGGCTATGCGTTTCATCAGAACTGCACCATCCGGTCGCAGGTTAAGGCAGCTTCCGCCAACGCACCTAATCCACTCAGCGTAAAGCCCGGCTGCAAATTATGCGCAGGCAAACTCAGCTGCTGCGCCTCCTGTGCATCGGTTATGCCACGTCGTAAAGCTGCGGCTACACAGATATGTAAGGAGACGCCGTGGTCGTCATGTAATGCCTGCCAGGCCCGGACCAGATCAAACTCATCGCTGGCGGGGGCAGTTAGCTGATTCGCATTGTAGACGCCTTCACGATAGAAAAAGATACTGAGCAATTCGTGGCCTTCCTGCAACACGGCTCGGGCAAACTGCAGTGCGCTGCTGGCCTGCTGCGTACCATAAGCCGGCCCCGTCACCGTAATGGCAAAACGCATTATTTATCCAGCCCCTGGAAATCTCCGCTTTTGAACTGACGAATATAGAGATATACCGTGTGCTTAGAGATGTTCAGCCGATCCGCTACCTGATTAATGGCGTCTTTGATATCAAAGATCCCTTTCTCATAGAGGTTCAGAACGATCTGACGATTTTTGGCGTTGTTAGAAACGTTGCGGTCGGCATTCACCTCTTCAATAGTGAACTCAAGCGTCTGTGCAACCAGGTCGTCAACCGATGAAGCAAAGTTGACCTGTGAATTCACTTCTGTCGTTTCTGGCGGAATAAAGGTGCTCATTATTTGCGAGAACGGCACGTCAAGGTTCATGTTGATGCACAGCAGGCCAATAACCCGATGGTCACGGTTGCGGATAGCGATGGTCACTGATTTCATCAGTACGCCGCTTTTGGCGCGAGTAAAATAGCATTTGGAAACGCTGCTATCGGCCCCAGTCATATCGTGCAACATGCGCAACGCAAGGTCGGTAATTGGCGAGCCGATCTGACGGCCGGTATGTTCACCGTTGGCGATACGAATAGCGGAACATTTTAAGTCCTGCAATGAGTGCAGTACGATTTCACAGTGGGAACCGATGAGCATCGCTAACCCGTCCACTACCGCTTCATAGGATTTAAGGATATCGAAGTCGGTCTGGTCAAAAGGACGTTGATCCAGCAAATCAAGCTCGCTGGTCTCGTTGGTTAAAAGCGACCTGGACATGGAAAAAAGCACTCCTTTTCAGGAGCCTGTCGTTATCGTCAGGGCAGGCTCATCATCATTATTAATCTATCTAAAGTAATACAGCGCCTGAGGTTCTTTCCAGTTTTAATTATATCTGCCCTCAATAAAAAAGCCGCCGCCCTGGAGGCGGCGGCTTGAGCCAGATTACTTCTTCGCGTCAGCGGCTGGCGCTTCGGCCGCGGCTTCAGGCTTGGCGTCCGCTTTCGGAGCCGGTTTGATGTCCAACAGCTCTACATCAAATACCAGAGTGGAGTTAGCCGGGATACCCGGTACGCCGGTTTTGCCGTAAGCCAGATCCGGCGGAATGACCAGCTGAATTTTACCGCCTTTCTTGATGTTCTTCAGGCCTTCAGTCCAGCCAGGGATTACGCCGTCCAGACGGAAGGACAGCGGTTCGCCACGGGTGTAAGAGTTATCAAACTCTTTACCATCGATCAGCGTACCTTTGTAGTTAACAACAACGGTATCGCTGTCTTTCGGCGCTTCGCCCGTACCCGCTTTCTCTACTTTGTACAGCAGACCGGAATTCGCTTTTTTCACACCCTGCTTTTTCGCATAGGCATCGCGATAAGCTTTACCTTTTGCCTCATTCTCAGCAGCATCTTTTTCCATTTTCTGCTGAGCAGCGGTTTTTACGCGAGTTTCAAACGCCTGCAGAGTCTGTTCGATCTCCTGATCGGACAGTTTGCTCTTATCGGCAAAAGCGTCCTGAACGCCGGCAATCAGCTGAGCTTTATCTAATTTGATGCCCAGTTTTTCTTGTTCTTTCAGGGAGTTTTCCATGTAACGTCCCAGCGATGCACCCAGCGCATATGCAGATTTCTGATCGTCATTTTTGAATGCCGATTTGCTGTCCGTTGCAGGTGCCGCTTTCGCTTCGGTGGCTGCTTTGGTCACAGTTTCAGCAGCAAAGGTCAGCGGTGCATTCAGGGCGACGGCCATTGTGGTCGCCAGCAGCGTTACTTTAAACAGTGATTTCATCCATTTCTCCAGGGCCGGGGCATCTCACCCCAGGGTTATCATAAAAAACAAAAAACGTACTATAGAACGTTGCAGAACAAATCAACATACAGACGTACCTGAATATCGCCTCATTTCAGACTATTTTTGTATGAATTAGTTTCCTGTCAGGCGTAACGATGCTGCGTGAATGCTGAAACTTCAGTAGAATCCGCCCGCAGGATCAGACAGAAGAGGTTACTCATGCACGATAGCACTTTAGAGACTCGCCTTGCAGAGCTGGAGAGCAGACTGGCGTTTCAGGAAATCACCATTGAAGACCTCAACAAGACCGTCACCGCCCACGAGATAGAAATGGCCAGGATGCGCGAACATATGCGCCTGATGGTGGAAAAGCTGAAAGCTACTCAGCCCTCGCATATGGCTTCACAGGCAGAAGAAACGCCTCCACCGCACTATTAAGACGTAAAAAAAGCGGGTCTCCCCGCTTTTTTCTATTCCAGAACGCTAGCGCGATGGAATTAGTGGCAACCGCAGCCGCCGTTACCGCCGCAGCCGCCTTTGCCATGTTCATGGTCATGGCCGTGACCGTGGCCACCGCAGCAACCGTCATGATCGTGGTCGTGACCGTGATCGTGGCCGTGAGCGCCATGTACATGACCGTGTTCCAGCTCTTCCGCCGTTGCTTCGCGAAGCGCGACAACTTCAACGTTGAACTTCAGATTCTGGCCAGCCAGCATGTGGTTACCGTCAACAACAACGTGTTCGTCACCCACTTCGGTGATTTCTACCGGTACCGGGCCCTGATCGGTTTCCGCGAGGAAGCGCATGCCAACCTGCAGCTCGTCAACGCCCATAAACACGTCTTTAGGAACGCGCTGTACCAGGTTTTCGTCGTACTGGCCGTACGCGTCATTAGCGCCGACTTCTACGTCAAATTTGTCGCCCACTTCGTGACCATCCAGCGCGCTTTCCAGGCCGGAAATCAGGGAACCGTGACCATGCAGGTAGTCCAGCGGCGCGCTTACCGGAGACTCATCAACCAACACACCGTCTTCTGTACGTACCTGATAGGCCAGGCTGACCACCAGGTCTTTTGCTACTTTCATGATATCTCCTGAGCATGGGAAGAATAGTGGCGCAGATTGTAGCGGAATTCTGCAGCCGTGTACCCTTTAGCTTAAAAAAAGCCGCCCGATAACGCTAGTCCGGATGAAAAATGCCTATCACTTGCTCTTCTTTGCGAACATGCTCGCGGACCTCTTTATCCGCCTCTCGCATCTGGTGTCCACACTTAACGCACTCAACTATATCGACATTATTCTCACGCCACATCGCCAGCGAATCCTGAGCCTGGCACGCCGGGCATTTCGCCCCGGCAATAAAACGTTTACGCACAGCCATATCATTTACCTTTATTCAAATTCATCCCAGCCGTCTAACTGTCTGCTCTCTTTTTGCATCTCACGCTGAAAAATTTCCTCCAGCTCGCGCCTGGCTTCCCGCACGCGGGATATCTGCAGAGTATCACTATGAACCGGCATTAACTCACGCAACATTCGCATATCAAGACGCCGAAAATGCAGCTGCGCGCGCTGCGCCTGATGAGGGTGCATGCCTAGCGAGATAAGCGCTTTACGCCCTAGCTCGAGCGCGCTGGAGAAGGTTTCACGAGAAAACTGCGCCACACCCGCCTGCAGCAGTTCATGCGCCTCGACGCGTCCTCGCGCTCGCGCCAGAATATGAAGATGTGGAAAGTGTTGTTGACACATCTCGACCAGCTTCATGGTATCTTCCGGCTCATTGCAGGTAATGACGATCGACTGCGCCTCTTCGGCTCCTGCCGAGCGCAGGAGCTCCAGCTGCGTCGCATCGCCAAAGTAGACCTTATAGCCATATTGGCGCATCAGATTGACCGCGCTGATATCGCGCTCCAGCACCGTAATACGCATTTTGTTAGCCATCAGCAGGCGGCCAATCACCTGACCAAAGCGCCCAAAACCAACGATAATGACCTGCGGTTTATCATCTTCGACCCACGGAGCCTCGCCCTCCTCTTCGGATTGATTGAATCGGCGAGAGAGTATTTTGTCGATTAGCTTCATCAACAGCGGCGTGGTCATCATCGACAATGTCACCGTCACCAGCAGTAGAGCCATTTGATCGTTCTGAAAAAGGCGCATCGAGGCAGGTAATGAGAACAGCACAAAAGCGAATTCTCCCCCCTGGCTCAGCACTCCGGCAAACTGCACCCGTTCTGCGCTACGCAGGCCGTACACCCGCGCAAGGAGATACAGCACGACGCCTTTTACCGACACCAGTATTGCGACGCTGGCCGCTACCCATAGCAGGTGGGTATAGAGCACGCCAAGGTTCAGCGCCATGCCAACGGAAATAAAAAACAGCCCGAGCAGGAGCCCTTTAAAGGGCTCAATAGCGATTTCCAGTTCGTGCCGATACTCACTCTCGGCCAGCAGAACGCCGGCGATAAAGGTCCCCAGCGCCATCGACAAACCGAGCGCATCCATAAATAAAGCCGATGCAAGAACCAGCAGCAGCGTCGCTGCGGTGAAGACCTCCCGCACGCCGGATCCGGCGATAAAACGAAATACCGGCCTCAGCAGAAAACGGCCGCCAACCAGCATCCCGCCAAAGGCCAGGACCTTCATCCCGATGGTGAGCCAATTAAAGTGGTCGTCACCTGAACCGGCAAGCAGGGGCACCACCGCCAGGGCCGGGATAACGGCCAGATCCTGAAACAGCAATACGGAGAATCCCAGTTGCCCGGACTCGCTGCGGCTCATGCCTTTTTCACGCATCAGCTGCAGCGCCATCGCGGTTGAAGACATCGCCAGCCCAAGTCCGCCCACCACCGCAGCGCGCCATGAGAAGTCGCTAAGCATGAGCAAGCCGCCAAGAATGAGCGCGCTGAAAGCGACCTGCGCGGCGCCTACGCCGAAAATTGAGCTTCTTAGCCGCCAGAGCTTGGACGGATTCAGCTCCAGCCCAATAATAAACATCAGAAAGACGACACCTAATTCTGAGAAGTGAAGGATTTCATCAACATCGCTGATAAACCCTAATCCCCAGGGGCCAATGGCGATACCGGCCAGCAGATACCCCAGCACGGCGCCGATACCCAGCCTCGCCGCCAGCGGTACCGCCACCACCGCGGCAAACAGAAATAACACCCCGGCCAGCAGTAAATCAGCTCCCGCCATTTGTACCTCCAGCCGTTACAGGATTAGCCAGCCAGTCGCGGTAGGCACGAGCGCGGCTTTTCAGATCGTCAGGCGATTGCCGCCGCGCCCAGTAGACGATAATCGGGCTTATCCAGTGCATGCGGCACATGCCGGCGGTCAGTTCGAAAGGGCGAAGAATGTCATTTATTGGATAGCGATGGGCATCGCGTCGATAGGCGCTCTCCGGCTCCCCGGTGGTAATCACGCTACGCCAGTACTTTCCCGCCAGCTGGTTCCCTCCCGCCCCGCTGGCAAAACCACGGCTGAGCACCCTATCCAGCCACTCTTTCATCAGCGCCGGACAGCTCCAGGTATAAAGCGGATGCTGAAAAACAATCACCTCATGCTGGCGCAGGAGATCCTGCTCATGGGCGATATCGATAAAAAAATCCGGATAGTGCGCGTAAAGATCGTGCACGGTAACATTCGACAACTGTAAGGCCGGTTCAAGCAAAACCCGGTTGGCCACGGAATCCTGAGATTCTGGGTGGGCATACAGCAGCAAAACCTTCGCTGTCTGAGACATCATTCCCCTCCCGAACGTCTTCTGGCGGCCTGTGCAGCGGCTGCGTCCCGACGCAACCAGAATGACTTTGTGTATCGTCTTCATTTTGGGCTACCATTGCGGCCCGGTTGAGCGATTCGCTCCACACTACATTATCATAATGACAAATTAACATAGTCAGAACATACGGCGCCTTATGATTGTTTTCTCCTCGTTACAAATTCGTCGCGGCGTACGCGTCCTGCTGGACAACGCCAGCGCCACCATCAACCCAGGGCAAAAAGTCGGCCTGGTGGGTAAAAACGGCTGCGGTAAATCCACGCTGCTTTCGCTTTTGAAAAACGAGATTAGCGCCGACGGCGGCTCGATGACTTTTCCCGGTAGCTGGCAGCTGGCCTGGGTTAACCAGGAAACGCCGGCCCTTCCTCAGCCGGCTATAGACTATGTTATTGACGGCGATCGCGAATTCCGCAAGCTGGAGGCGGATTTGCACGCGGCCAACGAACGAAATGACGGACATGCCATTGCGACGGTCCACGGTAAGCTGGATGCCATCGATGCCTGGACCATAAGATCCCGCGCGGCCAGCCTGCTGCACGGCCTCGGTTTCAGCAATGAACAGCTTGAGAGGCCGGTGAGCGACTTTTCCGGCGGCTGGCGCATGCGTCTTAACCTCGCGCAGGCGCTTATTTGCCGTTCCGATCTGCTACTGCTTGATGAACCGACTAACCACCTCGACCTCGACGCGGTAATCTGGCTGGAGAAGTGGCTTAAAAGCTACAGCGGCACGCTGATCCTGATCTCCCACGATCGCGACTTCCTTGACCCAATCGTCGACAAAATTATTCATATCGAACAGCAAACGATGTTCGAATACACCGGCAACTACAGCTCTTTCGAAGTGCAGCGCGCAACCCGCCTTTCTCAACAACAAGCGATGTATGAGAGCCAGCAGCAGCGCGTGGCCCATCTGCAGAGCTATATCGATCGTTTCCGCGCGAAAGCGACCAAAGCCAAGCAGGCGCAAAGCCGTATCAAAATGCTCGAGCGTATGGAGCTCATCGCCCCTGCCCACGTTGATAATCCGTTCCACTTTAGCTTCCGTGCGCCGGAAAGCCTGCCCAATCCACTGCTGAAGATGGAAAAAGTCAGCGCCGGCTATGGCGAGCGCGTCATTCTCGATTCGATCAAGCTGAATCTGGTTCCAGGGTCGCGCATCGGTCTGCTGGGGCGTAACGGAGCGGGTAAATCCACGCTGATTAAGCTGCTGGCCGGCGAGCTACAGCCGCTGCGCGGTGAAATTGGCCTGGCGAAAGGCATCAAGCTTGGCTACTTTGCTCAGCACCAGCTTGAATTCCTGCGCACGGACGAATCCCCGCTCCAGCATCTTGCCCGCCTGGCGCCGCAGGAGCTGGAGCAGAAACTGCGCGACTATCTGGGCGGTTTCGGGTTCCAGAGCGACAAAGTCAACGAAGAGACAAAGCGTTTCTCCGGCGGCGAGAAGGCGCGCCTGGTGCTGGCGCTGATCGTCTGGCAACGCCCTAACCTGCTGCTGCTTGATGAACCGACCAACCACCTCGATCTCGACATGCGCCAGGCGCTAACTGAAGCGTTAATTGATTTTGAAGGCGCCCTGGTGGTGGTCTCCCACGACCGCCATCTGATTCGTTCCACTACCGACGATCTTTATCTGGTGCACGATAGCAAAGTCGAACCTTTCGACGGCGATCTCGAAGACTACCAGCAGTGGTTGAGCGACTCGCAAAAGCTGGAAAGCCAGGCATCGGAAGAACCGAAAGAAAACGGCAACAGCGCCCAGGCGCGTAAAGATCAGAAACGCCGCGAAGCCGAGCTGCGTACGCAAACCCAGCCGCTGCGTAAAGAGATTATCCGTCTGGAAAAAGAGATGGAGAAGCTCAACGCCCAGCTGGCGCAGGCGGAAGAGAAGCTCGGCGACAGCGGCCTGTACGATCAAAGCCGTAAAACAGAGCTTACCGAATGTTTACAGCAGCAGGCCAGCGCAAAGTCCGGCCTCGAAGAGTGTGAAATGGCCTGGCTGGATGCGCAGGAACAGCTGGAGCAGATGCTGCAGGAGGGCTAGCGGCAACATGCGCTACAGCGAGGCGGGGAAACCCGCCTGTTTACCTCTCTCTCCGCGGCTTTTTACACGTAACCTGCCTACCGATTAACCGCAAGACCACATATTGGCTAACCTGCGTACTTCATGCGCGGTATAGTATGGATAAAGATTATTAATTGCTCTGGTGCTATGGTTGATATCACTCCTACAGAAATGACGCCCCCGGAAAACGACTCGCAGCAGTTTCATCCGATGCGCGGCGTAGGCAATCGTCATTTGCAAACCATGTTGCCGCGGCTAATCCGTCGCAAACTCCGTTTCACTCCCCACTGGCAGCGTCTTGAACTGCCGGATGGCGACTTTGTCGATCTGGCCTGGAGTGAAGATCCTTCTCAGGCACGCCATAAACCCAGACTGGTGGTATTTCATGGCCTGGAGGGCAGCCTGCACAGCCCTTACGCACACGGACTTATCCATGCGGCAATGCAGCGCGGCTGGCTGGGCGTGGTGATGCATTTTCGCGGCTGTAGCGGCGAACCCAACCGAAATAACCGCATCTACCATTCGGGCGAAACGGAAGACGGCTCCTGGTTTCTGCGCTGGCTCCAGCGCGAATACGGTTCGGCACCGACCGCAGCGGTAGGTTATTCGCTCGGGGGCAATATGCTGGGCTGCCTGCTGGCAAAAGAAGGCTACGACATTCCGGTCGATGCCGCGGTAATCGTCTCGGCTCCGTTTATGCTGGAAGCCTGTAGCTATCATATGGATAAAGGTTTCTCACGGGTTTATCAGCGCTATTTGCTTAATCTGCTAAAAGCCAACGCCGCACGTAAGCTAAAAGCCTATCCTGGCTCTCTGCCCGTCGATTTACGTCAGCTAAAAAGCATGCGCCGTATCCGCGAATTTGACGACAGCATCACCGCGAGGATCCACGGTTTTGCCGATGCGCTGGACTATTATCGCCAGTGCAGCGCCATGCCGCGCTTAAGCGATATCACGAAGCCCACGCTGATTATTCACGCAAAAGACGACCCTTTTATGGACCATCACTCGATACCGCCGCAGGAACAATTGCCAGCGAATGTCGAGTATCAGCTGACGGAGCACGGCGGGCACGTTGGGTTCGTCGGCGGTACCTTGCGTAAGCCAGAGATGTGGCTTGAAAGACGTATTCCGGATTGGCTAACCCGCTGGTTAGGAGGAAAATTATGATCATACCCTGGCAAGAGCTCGCTCCCGAAACGCTGGATAGCCTGATCGAAAGTTTTGTCTTGCGCGAAGGCACCGATTATGGTGAACATGAACGTTCGCTGGTTGATAAAGTCTCTGATGTAAAACAGCAGCTAAAAAGCGGAGAGGCCGTGCTGGTATGGTCAGAGCTGCACGAGACGGTCAACATCATGCCCCGCAAGCAGTTTCACGGCTAAGGCGGCACACACTATCGTTTATCCAGGGAGTTGTTATGTCTGCCAAACATCCGGTGATTGCCGTCACGGGCTCCAGCGGCGCGGGTACCACAACCACCAGCCTCGCTTTCCGCAAAATCTTCGCCCAGCTGAATCTGCATGCCGCTGAAGTCGAAGGGGATAGCTTTCACCGCTACACCCGCCCGGAAATGGACATGGCGATCCGCAAAGCGCGGGATCAGGGCAAACATATCAGCTACTTCGGCCCAGAGGCCAACGACTTTGGCCTGCTGGAACAGACGTTTTCTGAGTATGGGCTAAGCGGCAAAGGCCAGTCGCGCAAGTATTTGCATACCTATGACGAAGCCGTGCCGTGGAACCAAGTTCCGGGGACCTTCACGCCCTGGCAGCCGCTGCCCGAGCCGACTGACGTCCTGTTTTACGAAGGCCTGCACGGCGGCGTCGTGACGCCGCAGCACAACGTCGCAAACCATGTCGACCTTCTGGTCGGCGTGGTGCCCATCGTTAATCTTGAGTGGATCCAGAAGCTTATCCGCGACACCAGTGAACGCGGCCACTCTCGGGAGGCGGTGATGGACTCGGTGGTCCGCTCGATGGAGGACTACATCAACTTTATCACCCCGCAGTTTTCGCGCACCCATCTCAACTTCCAGCGCGTCCCCACGGTGGATACGTCCAATCCCTTTGCGGCCAAAGCCATCCCTTCCCTGGATGAAAGCTTCGTGGTGATTCATTTCCGCAACCTGAAAAATATCGATTTTCCGTGGCTTCTGGCGATGCTTCAGGGTTCGTTTATCTCACATATGAACACGCTGGTGGTACCGGGCGGAAAAATGGGGCTGGCGATGGAGCTGATTATGGCGCCGCTGGTTGAACGGCTGATGGAAGGCAAGAAAATAAGCTAGCTGCGATCGCCCCGGCGGCAACATAACCTACCGGGGTCGGTTCCGTTTATCCTTCGATCACTTCATAAGAGTGAGTAATGTTTACCGCCTTCTCAAGCATCAGCGCCACCGAGCAGTATTTTTCCGCCGACAGGTCAACGGCGCGGGAAACGGCCGCGTCTTTTAACTCCTTACCGGTCACGATAAAGTGCAGATTGATATGGGTAAACAGACGCGGCGCCTCTTCGCGACGCTCCGAGGTCAGCTTAACTTCGCAGTTGGTGACGTTATGACGCCCCTTCTGCAAAATGGAAACCACGTCAATCGCGCTGCACCCGCCTGCCGCCATCAGCACCATTTCCATCGGGCTGGGCGCTTTATCCCCGGAATTACCGTCCATCAGAATCTGGTGGCCAGAAGCCGACTCACCGATGAAGGTTAACCCTTCAACCCACTTCACTCGCGCTTGCATAAATTTAACTCCAGGGCTGTAATTTTCCTGACAGATTACGCGTAGATAACAATTCTCGCAACGGAAGGCGACCTGGGTCATGCTGAAGCGAGACACCAGGAGACATGCGGCGAAAGCTATGCTAAAACAGTCTGGATGCTACAGTAATACATTGATGTACTGCATGTATGCAGAGGAGTTCACATTACAGGCTGCAGAACACTTTCAGCCGGATTCCCAGGTATAGGGATTCAATACGATTGCATGCCCGGATGCCGTGTAGTGTCGGCACCCGGAGATAGCTTATAACAGAGGATAACCGCGCATGGTGCTTGGCAAACCGCAAACAGACCCTACCCTTGAATGGTTCTTGTCTCATTGCCACATTCATAAGTACCCATCAAAGAGCACGCTGATCCACCAGGGTGAAAAAGCAGAAACGTTGTACTACATCGTTAAGGGCTCCGTGGCTGTACTCATCAAGGATGAAGAAGGTAAAGAGATGATCCTCTCTTACCTCAACCAGGGCGATTTCATCGGTGAATTAGGCCTGTTTGAAGAAGGTCAGGAGCGTAGCGCCTGGGTACGTGCGAAAACCGCATGTGAAGTGGCCGAAATCTCCTACAAAAAATTCCGTCAGCTGATCCAGGTTAACCCGGATATCCTGATGCGTCTCTCTTCGCAGATGGCGCGCCGTCTGCAGGTTACGTCGGAAAAAGTGGGCAACCTCGCTTTCCTCGACGTGACTGGCCGTATCGCCCAGACGCTGCTGAACCTGGCAAAACAGCCGGATGCGATGACCCACCCGGACGGTATGCAAATTAAAATTACCCGCCAGGAAATCGGTCAGATTGTCGGATGCTCTCGCGAAACCGTTGGCCGCATCCTGAAAATGCTGGAAGATCAAAACCTGATCTCGGCACACGGTAAAACTATCGTCGTCTACGGTACCCGTTAAGTCGGTAAAACGGCGTATTGCCTGACAATACGCCGTTTTTGTTTTCCCCTCATGTGGCGCAGGCTGATTTACCACCCGGAAGTCAACTATGCACTGCGGCAAACGCTGGTGTTGTGTCTGCCGGTTGCGATAGGGCTTCTGTTCGGTCATCTACAGCAGGGGCTGCTGTTTTCTCTTGTTCCCGCCTGCTGCAACGTTGCCGGGCTGGATACACCGCATAAGCGTTTCTTTAAACGCCTGATTATCGGCGGCTGCCTGTTTGCCGGCAGTAGCCTGATCGTTCAACTCCTTCTGCAGCGAGAAATACCTTTGCCGCTGATCCTCACGGGTCTGGCGCTCATCCTCGGCGTCACGGCCGAAATCAGCTCTCTGCACGCAAGGCTGCTGCCCGCCTCGCTTATCGCGGCTATATTTACGCTCAGTCTCGCGGGCAACATGCCGATCTGGGAGCCGCTGCTGATCTACGCGCTCGGGACGTTATGGTATGGCGTTTTTAACTGGGTCTGGTTCTGGCTATGGCGCGAACAGCCGCTGCGCGAATCCTTAAGTCTGCTGTATCGCGAGCTGGCCAATTATTGCGAGGCCAAATACAGTCTGCTCACCCAGCATACGGACCCCTCAACATCGTTGCCGCCGCTGCTTAATCGACAGCAAAAGGTGGTAGATCTGATAACCCAGTGCTATCAGCAGATGCATATGTTGGCGGCCAACCAGCGCAGCGATCATAAACGCCTGCTGCGCGCATTCCAGGTTGGACTGGACCTGCAGGAGCATATTTCCGTCAGCCTTCATCAGCCGGAAGAGGTGCAAAAACTGGTGGAGCGCAGCCATGCGGAAGCGGTGATTCGCTGGAACGCGCAAACCGTTGCCGCCCGCCTGCGGGTGCTGGCGGACGATCTCCTTTACCATCGTTATCCTCAGCGCTTTCAGATGGATAAACAGATCGGTGCGCTGGAAAAAATCGCCTGGCAGCATCCCGATAACCCGGTCGGGCAGTTTTGCGCCTGGCATTTCAGCCGTATTGCCCGGGTTCTGCGCACCCAGCGGCCGCTGTACGCGCGTAACCTGATGGCGGATAAAACCCGTCGCCTGCCGCTGCTGCCTGCCCTGAAAAACTATCTGTCGCTTAAGTCGCCGGCCTTACGAAATGCGGCGCGTATCAGCGTGATGCTGAGCGTCGCCAGCCTGATGGGCAGCGCGCTAAACCTGCCAAAACCCTACTGGATCCTGATGACGGTTCTGTTCGTGACGCAAAACGGCTACGGCGCCACCCGAGTACGCATCGTCCACCGGGCTGCAGGAACCATTGCCGGGCTGGTCATTGCCGGACTGACGCTGCACTTTCACGTCCCTGAAGGCTATACGCTGACCGCGATGCTCTTTATCACGCTGTTAAGCTATCTGATTATCCGCAAGAACTACGGCTGGGCGATGGTCGGATTTACGGTAACGGCAGTGTATACCCTGCAGCTACTCACCCTGAACGGCGAACAGTTTATCGTTGCCAGGCTGATTGATACGCTGATTGGCTGCCTGATCGCCTTCGGGGGTATGGTCTGGCTATGGCCGCAATGGCAAAGCGGCCTGCTGCGCAAAAATGCCCACGATGCGCTGGAAGCCGATCAGGATGCTATCAGGCTGATCCTCAGCGACGACCATCAGGCCCCGGCGCTGGCCTATCAGCGAATGCGCGTCAACCAGGCGCATAACGCGCTGTTTAACTCGCTGAATCAGGCAATGCAGGAACCCGGTTTTAACTCGCACTATCTGGAAGATATGAAGCTGTGGGTTACCCACAGCCAGTTTATTGTCGAGCATATCAACGCCATGACCACCCTGGCGCGCGAGCACAATATGCTCACGCCAGATCTGGCGCAACGTTATCTGGAGTCCTGCGAGATTGCGCTCCAGCGCTGCCAGCAGCGGCTGGATTCCGATGGGCCGGGCAGCGCAGGGGATGTGAATATCATGGAGGCGCAGGATGCGGAGGTTCCTCGCGGCCCGCTCAGTACAATGGAGCAGCATCTGCAGCGCATCCTCGGGCATCTGAACACCATGCACACGATTTCATCGGTGGCATGGCGTCAGCGTCCGCATCATGGCATCTGGCTGCGCGCCACTAAGCGCTGAGCACCCGCTCAACAGCCTGGGCAAAGCGCGTCATGCCTTCAGCAATATCGCTATCATCAATCACCAGCGACGGTACAAAGCGCATCACGTCCGGTCCGGCATTGAGCACCATGACACCAGCCTCTGCGGCGGCGTAGAGGAAATCGCGCGCCTTCCCGTGATACTGCGGCTTAAGCTCGGCGCCGATAAGCAGCCCCATGCCGCGGATATCGCTGAACAGATCGAACCGCGCGTCAATTTGCTGAAGGTGCTCAACAAACAGCTCGCGCTTCGCGGTGACGCCGTCCAGCACTTCCGGTGTGTTAATCAGATCGAACGCCGCTCCGCCCACCGCGCAGGCCAGTGGGTTACCGCCGTAGGTCGATCCATGAGAACCGGCGTGGAACGCGCTGGCGATGTCATGGGTGGTCAGCATCGCGCTGATTGGGAAACCGCCGCCCAGCGCCTTGGCGCTGGTCAGAATATCCGGCGTCACGCCATAGTGCATATAAGCAAACAGCGAGCCCGTGCGCCCCATACCGCACTGAACTTCATCAAAGACCAGCAAAGCCTGATGCTGGTCGCACAGATCGCGCAAGCCTTGCAGAAATTCCGGCGTCGCTGCGGTCACGCCGCCTTCTCCCTGAATCGGCTCGACCACCACCGCGCAGGTATGATCGTCCATCACGGCTTTCACCGCGTGTAAATCGTTAAACGGCACGTGAACGATATCGGCCGGTTTAGGCCCAAAACCATCGGAATATTTCGGCTGCCCGCCAACGGAGACGGTAAACAGCGATCGACCGTGGAATGCGTTATGGAAGGCAATAATTTTGGTTTTGTACGGACTATGGCGAGTGACGGTATAGTGGCGCGCCAGCTTAAAAGCCGTTTCGTTGGCTTCGGTTCCGGAGTTCATAAACACGACGCGATCGGCGAACGTCGCATCAACCAGCTTACGCCCCAGGCGCAGGGCCGGTTCGTTGGTAAAAACGTTGCTGGTATGCCACAGCTTTTCACCCTGTTCATGGAGTGCCGCCACCAGCGCCGGATGGCAATGTCCGAGCGCAGTCACGGCAATACCCCCGGCGAAATCAACGTACTCTTTCCCCTGCTGATCCCATACCCGGCTTCCTTTGCCCTTCACCGGAATAAATTCCGCCGGTGCATAAATTGGCAAAATAACCTCATCGAATGTCGCGCGGGTGATCGCCGGTTGTTCAGTTGCCATGTCGTGCCCATCCCTCTTCGTTATGCGATAGTGATTATGATAATCTAATCACAAAATATGCATAAAAAATCAACCCATGGCAACTACAAATCACCGATTGAAGAAGTTTGCCAGCAGCTGGTGGCCCTGTTCGCTGAGAATGCTCTCCGGATGAAATTGCACGCCCTCAAGGTCGAATTCGCGGTGGCGAATGCCCATGATCTCACCCTCCTCGCTGCGAGCGGTCACCTCAAAGCATTCAGGCAGCGTTAGCGGGTCAATCAGCAGGGAGTGGTAGCGGGTCACGGTTAGCGGATTATTGAGGCCACGAAATACCCCCTGGCCACGATGGCTAATGGGGGACGTTTTCCCGTGCATGACTTTGGCCGCCCGCACGATCGCGGCGCCGAAAACCTGGGCTATCGCCTGGTGGCCCAGGCAAACGCCTAAGATTGGCGTCTTGCCGGAGAAGTGGCGAATAACCGCCAGCGAAATCCCGGACTCATTCGGCGTGCAGGGCCCCGGCGAAATAACGATTTTCGCGGGCGCCAGCGCAACAATTTCCGCTAACGTCAGCTCGTCATTACGCCTGACCTGCACTTCTGCCCCAAGTTCGCAGAAATACTGGTACAGATTCCAGGTAAAAGAATCGTAGTTATCGATAAGCAGGATCATAGCGGCTCCGGGAACAAAGAACCGCGCTATTCTACTCAGTTTCCGCAGCTTCGCTTACCACTTTACGAAATATCGTCTGCAGTGGAGAAAGGTCGCCCATTGCGCCACTCTGGTTGGCCTGGTTCCATACATCGACGGCAATATCACGCCAGTCCAGCGTATAGCCAGCATGAATAGCCAGTTGTTCAAAGAAAATGCGTTGCGCCAGGCCGTTGCCGATTCGGAAAGGATGCAGGACGTTAATTTCGCAGTAGTAATGAGCGAGACGTTCAATGAATTTATCCTGAGCAAGCCCCACCAGATAGCCTTCCTCTTCCAGGGCCTGAAAGAGCGTGTTCCCCTCTTTTTCGATATAGGCGAAATGGCAGAAACGGGTGTCGCCCTGATAGATATCCACTTCACGCAGTTGTCCCGCCCAGTCGAAAATATCCTGATAGAGCTGGCGATGAATCGCGCAGAGATGAGGCAAGCCGCGCACCAGTGGCCCGAGTTCGATGGTTGCCGCGCGTAGCGCGGTCAGCTCCCACGCCGCCTGCTCAAGGCGCTGTGCCTGGCGGATACCTAAGCGGTTACGCATGACCTGCAGACCGGAGTAAAGATAAGGATCCCGGCCCTCACCAAATTTATCGCTCATAGTGGCTCCTTAACGCCGCAATACGCGCCAGGGCTTCTTCGGGAGTAAGGTTGATTAGCGGAATATCGACGCCCTCCAGCCGCCGGCTGGCCTGAAAATTCACGTTGCGTCGATCCTCCCAGAGTCGGGATTTCTGTTTTTCGGTGAGCTTTTTCATTTAACACCTCCCTGACATGTCCGCAGTAGCCACAAGTATAAGCGGCAAAAAGCGATTTCGCAGGGAAGCGGGGAATGCGCGGGTGAGCGTTACCCGCGCAATTAAGATTACGGCAGTACTTTTGCGGAAAGAATAACGATAGGTTTGGACGGAACATTTTGATACGGCCCAACGTTGTGAGTCGGCACCTGAGAAATTTTATCCGCGACGTCCATGCCTTTGACTACTTTACCAAACACCGCATAGCCGAAATCACGCTGGCCATGATCGAGGAAGGCGTTATCCGCAATATTGATAAAGAACTGGCTGGTGGCGCTGTCCTGATCGGCAGTACGCGCCATGGCGATGGTGCCGCGCGTGTTGCGCAGACCGTTGTCGGCTTCATTTTTAATCGGCGGATTAGGCTGTTTCTGCTGCATCTGTTCGTTAAAGCCGCCGCCCTGCACCATAAAGCCCGGGATCACACGGTGAAAAGTGGTGTTGTTATAAAAACCGCTGTTCACGTACTTGAGGAAGTTATCAACCGAGATGGGCGCTTTCTGGCTATTCAGCTCAAGCTCAATATTGCCCGCAGACGTGGTCAGCAACACATGAGGATCCCCCTTTGCCGCCATGGCCGGGGAAAATGCTGAAATGGCGAAAACGGCAGCCACCGCCGCGAGAGTTGATTTGAGCATGGAAATTCCTTAACGGAGCAGAATAAAAACCGAGTGCTTTGATTCTAAAGAGCCTTTGCATCCTGGGCTAGCCTTTTACCTAATTTTACTTAGCTGAAACACTTGTAACGATGGGCCAGGCGCTCCGCCAAATAATCAAATGTGATACAAGTCACACTAACAATTGCAAAAAACTATAAATTTCAGAATAAACGTTTGCTTGAATCACGCTAACGCATAAAATCTGTCCGCCCGGCGCAGAGTCAACGCGCTTTACATTTCTATTCACAGGCCTGTCATGACTAACAGCAATCGTATCAAGCTCACATGGATCAGCTTCTTCTCCTACGCCCTGACCGGCGCGTTGGTGATTGTCACCGGGATGGTGATGGGAAACATCGCAGATTATTTTCATCTGCCCGTCTCCAGCATGAGCAACACCTTTACCTTTCTTAATGCCGGTATCCTGATCTCTATCTTCCTGAACGCTTGGCTGATGGAAATTGTTCCGCTGAAAACGCAACTGCGCTTTGGCTTTATCCTGATGATTCTGGCCGTCGCCGGTTTGATGTTCAGCCATAGCCTGGCGCTGTTTTCCGCCTCGATGTTCGTGCTTGGGCTGGTCAGCGGGATCACCATGTCGATTGGTACCTTCTTGATTACCCATATGTACGAAGGTCGTCAGCGCGGCGCGCGGCTGCTGTTCACCGACTCCTTCTTCAGCATGGCGGGGATGATCTTCCCGATGCTGGCCGCCTATCTGCTGGCGCGCAGCATCGAATGGTACTGGGTTTATGCCTGCATCGGCCTGGTCTACGTCGCTATTTTCATTCTGACCTTCGGCTGTGAATTCCCGGTCCTGGGCAAAAAAGCCCTGCAGGATAGCCAGCCGGTCGTGAAAGAAAAATGGGGTATCGGCGTGCTGTTTCTCTCCATCGCCGCCCTGTGCTACATCCTCGGCCAGTTGGGTTTCATCTCCTGGGTACCGGAATACGCCAAAGGCCTGGGCATGAGCCTTGGCGATGCGGGTAAGCTGGTAAGCGATTTCTGGATGTCGTACATGATCGGCATGTGGTCATTCAGCTTCATCCTGCGCTTCTTTGACCTGCAGCGTATTCTGACCGTGCTGGCGGGCGTGGCGACGGTGCTGATGTATCTGTTTATTAACGGTTCGCCGGAGCATATGCCGTGGTTTATTCTCACCCTCGGCTTCTTCTCCAGCGCCATCTATACGTCGATCATCACCCTGGGGTCACTGCAAACTAAAGTGTCGTCGCCGAAGCTGGTGAACTTCATTCTGACCTGCGGCACCGTGGGTACCATGCTGACTTTCGTCGTTACCGGCCCTATCGTTGCCGCCAGCGGACCGCTGGCAGCGCTGCATACCGCTAACGGCCTCTATGCCGTGGTCTTTGTGATGTGTCTGATCCTCGGCTTCGTCTCCCGCCACCGCCAGAACAACGCGGCAGCGGAATCGCACTAAGCCTCAGGCCCCTTTGTTCCGGCAAAGGGGCTATTTCGGGTAAAGAACAGCTCCTCCCCGCCCCGATCCATCTGTACCCAGGTTTGCGCCAGCTGCGTGGTAGCGATAACTCTCCCCTGGCGAATTGACCAACGAACCGGAACCTGACAACGCACAGCCTCAAACCCGTTTTCCGCAGGGAGAATCACCAGATTCGCCGTGTTCCCCGTCGCAATACCGTAATCGCTCAGGCCAAACGTTCGCGCGCTATTTTCCGTCACCAGCTTGAGTCCATCGTTAATCTGCTGATAGCCCATCATCTGACAAACGTGCAGCCCCATGTGCAGCACCTGCAGCATGTTGCCGGTTCCCAGCGGATACCAGGGATCAAAGACATCGTCATGGCCAAAGCAGACGTTAATGCCCGCCGCCATCAGCTCCTTCACGCGCGTGATGCCGCGGCGTTTCGGATAGTCGTCAAACCGTCCCTGAAGGTGAATATTGACCAGCGGGTTAGCCACGAAGTTAATGCCGGACAGTTTCAGCAAACGAAAAAGACGTGATGTATAAGCGCCATTGTAGGAGTGCATCGCGGTGGTATGGCTGGCGGTCACTCTCGGCCCAATCCCCTCTTTTAACGCCAGGGCCGCCACGGTCTCAACGAATCGCGACTGTTCATCATCGATTTCATCACAGTGGATATCTAAAGGCCGCTGATACTTTTTCGCCAGACGAAAAGCGATGTGCAGGGACTCCACGCCATATTCGCGAGTGAATTCAAAATGCGGGATGGCGCCCACCACATCGGCGCCCAGCCGCAGGGCTTCTTCCAGCAGAGCCTCACCATTGGGATAGGATAAAATCCCCTCTTGTGGGAAGGCGACAATCTGCAAATCTACCCACGGCGCGACTTCCTGCTTCACCTCCAGCATGGCTTTGAGCGCGGTCAGCGTCGGATCGGAAACGTCGACGTGGGTGCGCACAAACTGAATACCGTTGGCAATTTGCCATTTCAACGTCTTCCAGGCGCGGGCTTTCACGTCTTCATGGCTCAACAGCGCCTTACGCTCCGCCCATCGCTCAATCCCTTCAAACAGGGTACCGGACTGATTCCAGTTCGGCTCGCCGGCGGTCTGGGTCGTATCGAGGTGAATATGCGGTTCAATAAAAGGGGGGATGGCCAGCCCGCCGCGCGCATTCAGCACTTCAAAATTCTCTTTGCGCGCCTCCCCCATAGGGGTGATATCCCCGAAGCGCCCCTTGTCTATCGCTATCTGCCATAACCCTTCGCGATCGGGCAGACGAACGTTCTCAATTAACCAAAGCGGCGCTGCTGTCATATCGATGACTCCCGTAATTGTTGCTGAAATTTTACTCAACCCGCCGTGGGTATCCGTTGCTAATTTTGTACATAAAAAAAGCAAAAAGGAAAAGCCAGCGTTTTCCGTCACTTATAAAAATACTGACAAATCATAAACATACCACTTAAGTAGTAGGTAAAGGTGTAATTGATTTGCATCAATAAGTGTCGCGGCTGAATCGTTAAGGTAGGCGGTAATATAAAAGAAATCGAGGCAAAAATGAGCAAAGTCAGACTCGCTATCATTGGTAATGGTATGGTCGGCCACCGCTTTATTGAGGACCTTCTTGATAAATCCGACGCCAGCCTGTTCGATATTACCGTCTTCTGTGAAGAACCCCGTATCGCCTACGACCGCGTACACCTCTCCTCCTACTTCTCTCACCATACTGCCGAAGAGCTCTCTTTGGTACGGGAAGGTTTCTACGAGAAGCACGGCGTTAAGGTACTGGTCGGTGAACGCGCCATTACCATCAACCGCCAGGAGAAGGTCATCCACTCCAGCGCAGGCCGTACCGTTTTCTATGACAAGCTGATTATGGCAACCGGCTCCTATCCGTGGATCCCGCCGATAAAAGGTTCTGAAACTCAGGACTGCTTTGTTTATCGCACTATTGAAGACCTGAACGCTATTGAAGCCTGCGCCCGTCGCAGCAAGCGCGGCGCCGTCGTCGGCGGCGGTCTGTTAGGCCTGGAAGCCGCTGGGGCGCTAAAAAACCTCGGCGTTGAAACCCACGTCATTGAATTCGCCCCCATGCTGATGGCGGAACAGCTGGATCAGATGGGCGGCGAACAGCTGCGCCGTAAGATTGAAAGCATGGGCGTGCGGGTGCACACCAGCAAAAATACCAAAGAGATTGTCCAGGAAGGACGCGAAGCGCGTAAAACCATGCGTTTTGCCGACGGCAGCGAGCTGGAAGTTGACTTCATCGTTTTCTCTACCGGTATCCGCCCGCGCGATAAGCTGGCCACCCAGTGCGGTCTGGAAGTCGCTCCACGCGGCGGCATTGTGATCAATGACGCCTGTCAGACTTCTGACCCGGATATCTACGCCATCGGGGAATGTGCCAGCTGGAATAACCGCGTTTATGGCCTGGTCGCCCCGGGCTATAAAATGGCCCAGGTTACCGTTGACCATATCCTGAAAACAGAAAACGCCTTTGAAGGCGCGGATCTGAGCGCCAAGCTAAAGCTGCTGGGCGTTGACGTCGGCGGGATTGGCGACGCTCACGGACGCACGCCAGGCGCGCGCAGCTACGTTTACCTCGACGAAAGCAAAGAGGTCTACAAACGCCTTATCGTCAGCCCTGACAACAAGACCCTGCTCGGCGCGGTGCTGGTGGGCGACACCAGCGATTACGGCAATCTGCTGCAGCTGGTGCTCAATGCGATCGAACTGCCGGAAAACCCGGACTCGCTGATCCTCCCGGCGCATGCGGGCAGCGGTAAGCCGTCAATTGGCGTGGATAAACTGCCGGACAGCGCACAAATTTGCTCCTGCTTTGACGTCACCAAAGGCGCATTGATTGCCGCTATTAATAAAGGCTGCCACACCGTGGCGGCGCTGAAAGCAGAAACCAAAGCCGGCACCGGCTGCGGCGGCTGTATCCCGCTGGTGACTCAGGTTCTCAACGCCGAACTGGCGAAACAGGGCATCGAAGTCAACAATAACCTGTGCGAGCACTTTGCGTACTCCCGTCAGGAACTGTTCCACCTCATCCGCGTGGAAGGCATCAAAACCTTTGAAGAGCTGCTGGCAAAACACGGTAAAGGCTACGGCTGTGAGGTTTGTAAACCGACCGTTGGCTCGCTGCTGGCCTCCTGCTGGAACGAATATATTCTGAAACCGCAGCACACCCCGCTGCAGGATACCAACGACAACTTCCTGGCCAATATCCAGAAAGACGGCACCTACTCCGTTATTCCCCGCTCTGCCGGCGGTGAAATCACCCCGGAAGGGCTGGTGGCGGTAGGCCGTATCGCTCGTGAATTTAACCTGTATACCAAGATCACCGGTTCCCAGCGTATCGGCCTGTTTGGCGCACAAAAAGACGATCTGCCGGAAATCTGGCGTCAGCTGATCGACGCGGGCTTCGAAACCGGTCACGCATACGCTAAGGCGCTGCGAATGGCGAAAACCTGCGTAGGCAGCACCTGGTGCCGCTACGGCGTGGGCGATAGCGTCGGCTTCGGCGTAGAGCTGGAAAACCGCTACAAAGGCATCCGTACGCCGCACAAAATGAAGTTTGGCGTCTCCGGCTGTACCCGCGAATGCGCGGAAGCTCAGGGTAAAGACGTCGGCATCATCGCCACGGAGAAAGGCTGGAACCTTTACGTCTGCGGTAACGGCGGTATGAAACCCCGCCACGCGGATCTGCTCGCAGCGGATCTGGATCGCGAAACATTAATGAAATATCTCGACCGCTTCATGATGTTCTATATCCGTACCGCCGACAAACTGACCCGTACCGCACCGTGGTTAGATAACCTGGAAGGCGGCATCGATTATCTGAAGTCGGTCATCATCGACGACAAGCTGGGACTGAACGAGCATCTGGAAGAAGAGATGGCTCGCCTGCGTGCAGCGGTAGTCTGCGAGTGGACAGAAACCGTTAACTCGCCAGCGGCCCAGGTACGCTTCAAACACTTTATCAACAGCGACAAGCGCGACCCTAACGTCCAGGTCGTGCCTGAGCGTGAGCAACATCGCCCGGCCACGCCGTACGAACGTATCCCGGTAACTCTGGTGGAGGAAAACGCATGAGCCAGTGGAAAAATATCTGCAAACTCGATGACATCCTGCCGGAAACCGGCGTCTGCGCGCTGTTAGGCGATAAACAAGTGGCGATTTTCCGCCCGTATCACGGTGACCAGGTGTTTGCGATTAGCAATATCGATCCGTTCTTCGAGTCCAGCGTCCTCTCTCGCGGCCTGATCGCCGAGCATCAGGGCGAGCTGTGGGTGGCCAGCCCGCTGAAAAAGCAGCGCTTCCGCCTGCGTGACGGCCTGTGTATGGAAGATGAAAGCCATTCGGTAGCGCACTATGAAGCCCGAGTGAAAGACGGCATCGTGCAGTTACGTGGTTAAGCAATTTAAGGGAGGCGCAACGCCTCCCTTTTTTTTAAATTTTTTACCTTCAATTGATGACACAACATCATCTGTGCTGCGTCGCGAAGGCTGCCAACCAGGAAGCAGCGCAAAGGATGAGGTGTTAAAGGAAATCCTATGTTTACGGACACAATAAACAAGTGCGCGGCCAACGCCGCCCGCATTGCGCGCCTTTCGGCCAATAATCCAATCAGCTTCTGGGTCAGCTCAATGATGGCGGGAGCCTATGTCGGCCTCGGCATCATTCTTATTTTTACCCTCGGCAACCTGCTCGATCCTGCGGTCCGCCCGCTGGTGATGGGCGCCACCTTTGGCATTGCGTTAACGCTGGTGATTATCGCCGGCTCTGAATTGTTCACCGGCCACACCATGTTCCTTACGCTGGGCGTGAAAGCGGGCACCATCAGCCAGAGTCAGATGTGGGCGATTCTGCCCCAGACCTGGATGGGTAATCTGCTGGGTTCGGTTTTCGTGGCGCTGCTGTATTGCTGGGGTAGCGGCAGCCTGCTGCCGGTCGATAGCAGCCTCGTGCATACCGTCGCGCTGGCAAAAACCAGCCAATCCGCGATGGCGCTCTTTTTCAAAGGCGCGCTGTGTAACTGGCTGGTGTGTCTGGCGATCTGGATGGCGATTCGTACCGAGGGCGCGGCCAAATTTATCGCCATCTGGTGGTGTCTACTGGCGTTTATCGCGTCCGGCTATGAGCACTCCGTCGCCAACATGACGCTTTTTGCCCTCTCCTGGTTTGGCCATCACAGCGATGCGTATACCCTTGCGGGAATAGGTCACAATTTGTTATGGGTAACACTCGGCAATACTTTGTCCGGTGTCGTATTTATGGGATTGGGTTATTGGTATGCTACGCCGAAATCGGAGCGCCCCGCCCCGGAAAAAACTAACGAGACTGAGAGTCTGGCTCAGTAGGCGTAATCGGTGAAGGCAGGTTGAACGCGGACAGCGCGAAACAACCGGAACGTACACGTAGTACGTGAGGATGATTCGCTACGCTCACCCTTCGGGCCGCCCTAAAGGGCGTTCAAAACTCGATGAATTTTGTGTGAGCACTGCCCAGGTTCAACCTGACAAATAAAATAGCCTGATAGCCAGATTCTAAGGCTGCTGCCAATAATTAAGAGGGAATGTCGTGGACCATTTGCCTATATTTTGCCAATTACGCGATCGTGACTGTTTGTTAGTCGGCGGCGGCGATGTGGCTGAACGTAAAGCTCGCCTGTTACTGGACGCTGGCGCCAGATTGACGGTTAATGCCCTGGATTTTGTGCCGCAATTCCAGGTATGGGCCGATGCAAACATGCTAACCCTGGTCCAGGGCGAGTTTAATCCTGCGCTGCTGGATAACTGCTGGCTGGCCATCGCTGCTACCGATAACGAAGCGGTTAATCAACAAGTCAGCGAATCAGCGGAAGAAAGGCGAATATTTTGCAACGTGGTCGATGCGCCTCAGCAAGCCAGCTTTATTATGCCGTCGATTATCGACCGTTCACCGCTGATGGTTGCCGTCTCTTCCGGCGGCACCTCGCCGGTGCTGGCGCGCCTGCTGCGCGAAAAGCTGGAGTCGGTTCTGCCATTACATTTAGGCCAGCTGGCCCACTATGCAGGTCAGCTGCGTTCAAGGGTGAAGAAGCAGTTTGCCACCGTCGGCGAGCGCCGACGCTTCTGGGAGAAGCTGTTTGTTAACGACAGGCTGGCGCAGTCGCTGGCCAACGAGGACCGCCAGGCCGTCGCGGACGCTACGGAGCAGCTGCTGACCGAGCCGCTGGACCATCGCGGCGAAGTGGTGCTGGTAGGCGCAGGTCCTGGCGACGCCGGACTGCTGACCCTCAAAGGCCTGCAGCAAATACAGCAGGCCGATGTAGTGGTTTATGACCGCCTGGTCTCCGACGACATCATGAATCTGGTGCGCCGCGATGCCGATCGGGTCTTCGTGGGAAAACGCTCGGGCTACCACTGCGTACCGCAGGAAGAGATTAACCAGATTCTGCTGCGCGAAGCCCAGGGTGGAAAACGCGTTGTTCGCCTGAAAGGTGGCGATCCGTTTATCTTTGGTCGCGGCGGCGAAGAGCTGGAAACTTTGTGTCATGCGGGTATTCCTTTCTCGGTAGTACCGGGAATTACCGCGGCCTCTGGCTGTTCCGCCTACTCCGGCATCCCCCTGACTCACCGGGATTTTGCCCAGGGCGTGCGCCTGGTCACCGGCCACCTTAAGACCGGCGGCGAACTGGACTGGGAAAACCTGGCGGTAGAGAAACAGACCCTGGTGTTCTACATGGGCCTGAACCAGGCTCCGGCGATCCGGGAAAAACTGATTGCCCACGGCATGGCGGCGGATATGCCCGCTGCCATCGTTGAGAACGGCACGGCGATAACCCAGAAGGTGGTCACCGGTACGTTAGAACAGCTGGATATTCTGGCGAAGCAAATGGCCAGCCCCGCGCTGATTATTGTCGGTCGCGTTGTCGGCCTGCGCGACAAGCTGAACTGGTTCTCAAATCACTAATCTTCCTGGCCCACTATTACCATTAATATTGGGCCATATTTTCTTTCAACATAATCTTGCCGCAAATATATTCCATAATATTTAAAAAGCAATTAAGTTAATTTAATCCTTGAAAATTTGACACCCAAAATAAAATCCTATTAAATCAAAAATAAGAAATGACTCAAAAGCCGTTTCTTATTAGCAATGGAAAGTCAAATATATTATATATCATACAACAGGGATTATCTTATGAAAAACATGCTCAGGTTCGCTGCATTAGCGGCAGTTCTCACGTCGCTCACTGCCTGCACCGGCCACATTGAAAACAAAAATAAAACATGCAGTTATGACTATCTCCTTCATCCTGCAATTTCTATTTCCAAGATGATAGGCGGCTGTGGACCCGCAGCAGATCAGAAATAAAATCTCAGGTCGGATTATTCCGGCCTTTTTATATGCGGCCTAAAAACCAGTACAATTAAGAAAGTCATGATTGTGTATGAGCGATACGAATAATGACATTTCGGGCTCGCTGCTTTCCGGCCAATCAACGAGTGCTCCTCGCTAGTAAATGCAGAGCGTTTACAGAACCACTGCATCATATGGCATCAGCGATTACCAATGAAAAAGCCGGATGTTTTGCACCCGGCTTTTATTGCTCAACCACCGTTAATCCATCAGGGTTTGGCGACGAAACCAATCGCTTCGTAAACCGCTTTCAGGGTCACGGAAGCGCGAGCGCTGGCTTTCTCTGCGCCCTCTTTCATGACCTGATTAAGGAAGGCTTCATCACCGCGGAATCGGTGATAGCGCTCCTGCAGTTCGGTCAGCATACCGGAAACGGCTTCTGCCACCTCGCCCTTCAGATGACCGTACATTTTGCCTTCAAAATGCTGCTCCAGCTCTGGAATGCTCTGACCGGTAACCGCAGAGAGAATATCCAGCAGGTTGGAAACACCCGCTTTGTTCTGGATGTCGTAGCGAACAACCGGCGGCTCGTCGGAGTCGGTGACCGCGCGTTTGATCTTCTTCACTACCGATTTCGGGTCTTCCAGCAGACCGATAACGTTGTTGCGGTTATCATCTGACTTGGACATCTTTTTGGTCGGCTCCAGCAGCGACATCACGCGCGCGCCGGATTTGGGAATAAACGGTTCCGGAACTTTAAACACGTCGCCATAGATAGCGTTGAAACGCTGGGCGACATCGCGGCTCAGTTCCAGGTGCTGCTTCTGGTCTTCGCCAACCGGGACCTGGTTAGTCTGATACAGCAGAATGTCGGCAGCCATCAATACCGGATAGTCAAACAGACCGGCGTTAATGTTTTCCGCATAGCGCGATGACTTGTCTTTAAACTGGGTCATACGGCTCAGTTCGCCGAAATAGGTGTAGCAGTTCAGCGCCCAGCCCAGCTGCGCATGCTCAGGCACGTGGGACTGAACAAAAATGGTGCTTTTTTTCGGGTCGATACCGCACGCCAGATACAGCGCAAGCGTATCCAGCGTCGCCTTACGCAGCTGCTGCGGATCCTGACGGACGGTAATCGCGTGCTGGTCAACGATGCAGTAAATGCAGTGGTAATCGTCCTGCATGTTTACCCACTGACGCAGCGCACCCATATAGTTGCCAATGGTCAATTCACCTGAGGGCTGTGCGCCACTAAAAACGATGGGCTTGGTCATTTTTTATTCCTGATTTTCACTGTACGGTAGCCCGAAAGCGGGCAAGAGTTCATTAAATTGGTCAAAGATATAATCCGGCTCACTCAACGAAATCGGCTCGCCGTAGTTGTAGCCGTAGGTCAATCCGATAGAGCAGCAGCCGGCGGCCTTCGCGGCCTGAATATCATTGCGCGAGTCGCCAACGAACAGCAGCTCTGCGGGAGCCAGCCCCAGTTTCTCCGCGACCATCAGCAGCGGTTCCGGGTGCGGTTTTTTGTTTTTTACGTCATCGCCGCCGATAACAACGGTAAAATATTTGGCGATATCCAGCGACGACAGTATTGGCGCGACAAACGGCGTTGGCTTATTGGTCACCAGCGCCAGCGGCAGGCCTTTTGCGTGCAGCGCGCCCAGCGTATCGGCAACGGCAGGAAACAAAAAGCTCCCCTCTTCCGCCACTTCGCCATAGTAGCGATCGAACAACTTGCGCAAAATGGCCTGTTGCTCAGCCTGCGGGATATCATCATGATCGACGGAAGGTTTGCCCTGCGCCGCTCTGAGCGTCGCGCGCTCCTGACGAGCCCAGGTCAGGGCCCGCTGGATGAGTACGTCAGCGCCGTTACCAATCCAGGTCACGACTCGCTCTTCGCCCGCCATCGGGAGTTCCAGCGCATACAGGGCGTTATCAACGGCAGCGGTCAATCCCGGCGCGCTGTCCACCAGCGTTCCGTCGAGATCAAACGCCACACCGCGAATGTTGTGTAACTTATCCATGGCTAACCTTTGCTAATTCACTACGCATTTGTTCAACGACTTTTTTGTAGTCCGGCTGATCGAAAATAGCCGAGCCGGCAACAAACATATCCGCACCGGCAGCAGCAATCTCAGCGATGTTGCTCACTTTTACACCGCCATCCACTTCCAGACGGATGTCGTAGCCGGATTCATCAATGCGACGACGAACTTCACGCAGTTTATCCAGGGTATGCGGAATAAAGGACTGACCACCAAAGCCAGGGTTGACGGACATCAACAGAATGACATCCAGCTTATCCATCACGTAATCGAGGTAGCTCAGGGAGGTCGCCGGGTTAAATACCAGGCCGGCTTTACAGCCGTGCTCTTTGATAAGCTGCAGCGTACGGTCAACGTGTTCGGAAGCTTCCGGATGGAAAGTAATGATGCTGGCGCCCGCGGCGGCAAAATCAGGGATGATGCGGTCAACCGGCTTGACCATCAAATGCACATCAATCGGCGCGGTGATACCGTAATTTCGCAGTGATTTCAGCACCATCGGACCAATAGTCAGATTCGGCACGTAGTGGTTGTCCATCACGTCAAAGTGCACAACATCCGCACCCGCAGCCAACGCATTGGCGGTATCCTCGCCCAGACGGGCAAAATCAGCCGACAGAATCGAAGGGGCAATCAAATACTGCTTCATCCGCATCTCCTTGAAATTTATTTGGTCTTGGGCGGACGGTACAGAGCCAGAAGCTCGTCCACCTTCTTACGTGTACCACCGTTACTGCTGATGCTGCGTCGAACCTTCACAATATGCGTCTCAGCGGCGTTTTTATACCACTCCTGAGTGAGCGGCGTGCGATGGTTGGAAATCAGCACTGGAATACGCTTTTTCATCAGCGATTCCGCTTTTTTAGCCAGCAGCTCCTGCTGCTCCTGGCTAAAGCTATTCGTATGATAGGCCGTGAAGTTAGCCGTTGACGACAGCGGCGCATAGGGCGGATCGCAGTAAACAACGGAACGGTGATCTGCCCGCTTCATGCACTCTTCATAAGATTCACAATGAAACTCGGCATGCTGCGCCTTCTCCGCGAAATGATACAGTTCAGCTTCGGGAAAATAGGGCTTTTTATAACGGCCAAAGGGCACGTTGAACTCCCCGCGCAGGTTGTAGCGACACAGACCATTGTAGCCATGACGGTTCAGATACAGGAACAGCACCGCGCGGCGCAGCGGCTCTTGGCTCTGGTTAAACTCGTCGCGAAACAGATAATACTGTTCAGCAACGTTGTTCTCAGGCGTAAACATCTCTCGCGCCGCCGCAACGTACTCATCGGTTTGCAGTTTGACGATGTTATACAGATCGATCAAATCACTATTGATATCAGCGAGGATATAACGAGAAAAGTCGGTATTAAGAAATACCGACCCGGCGCCCACGAAAGGCTCAATCAAGCAGTCGCCCTGCGGCAAGTGCTTTTTAATATCATCAAGCAGGGGGTATTTGCCCCCTGCCCATTTCAGAAAAGCGCGATTCTTTTTCATGCTGCCTAACTAATTACACATTCTCCGGCTGTGGAGAAAGCTCCGACAGCATCCAGCGCTTCAGACTACACTGCGGCATTATTTCAGGTCAGACTGAACCTGATGCAGCGGTTTTGCCCACGGATTTTTCGCCTGTACATCTGCTGGCAGCGTAGCAACGGCACGTTTCGCTTCATCTTTTGAAGCGTAAATACCGCTCACCAGCACATACCAGGGCTGACCGTTACGCGTAGTCTCGTAGACAACATATTTCTCCAGCTTCTCTTTCTTCGCCCAACTGTTAAGGTTGTTGTAGTTAGAAGAGCTGCTGAGCTGCAGCGTATAGTGGCCGGACGGCGCAGACTTCATCGAACCAACATCGCCAGCGCTTTTACCCGTAGTCGCCGCTGTTGCTGCCGGAGCGGCAGCTGCAGTCGCAGCCGGAGCAGTAGATGCTGTCGCGGTGGTCGCCGCAGGAGCGGTAGTCGCAGCCGGTTTAGCCTGTGCAGTAGCGGTAGGCTTAGTGGTCGGCTGAGTTTTTGCCGGGGTCGTAGCGGCGACGCTTTCTGTACGCTTAGGCTGAACCGGAACCTGTTTCGGCTGCGTCGGCGCTTTCGCCGTGGCCTGCGGTTTTGGTTCGATAACCGTATGCTTACGCTCAGCCGGACGCGGCGCTGCCGCCGTCTGACGCTCGGTAGTGGCCTGACGCGGGGCGGCGCCATTGCGCAGCGGCGCAACGGTAGCAGGTTCTGTAGGCAGAGTAGAGTTGGCTACCGCGCTATCAATTTGCCCCTGCTGCTGGGTCAGCGCGTTATTCAGGTCACCCTGAACCTCAACGCGCTGCTGCCCTTGTGGTTCAGCCGTCGCCTGCCCTTGAGTCGGGTTAGACGCGATGGGCGGCAGAGAGACATCCTGCGATTGCGCGTTGTTTGCCGCAGAGGAGTCCTGGGCCGCTGGCTGGGTATTATTGTCCTGATCTCCGGACAAGTTGATGCTCTTCTCGCCGGAAGCGGTTTGCTCGTTGGATGAGGATGGTGATTTCAGCGCGGAACCAACGCCAACGATCAGCAGCAGCAGAACGAGGATGCCCACGCCCATCATGATGTACTGACGGGAGGCCGGTTTTGCCGGCGCTTTCTTACGCTTACGCGGACGACGCTCAACCTGACGCTCTTCGTCATCGCCTTCGTCAGACTCTACTTCTTCTTCGTACTCTTCATACTGCTCTTCATCGCGCTCACGGCGTGCTTTGCTGCCGCGCGTCGGGCGACCATCGTCAGCATCATCAAGATCGACATCATCAAAATTGATTTGCGGATCGGCATCACGCTCTGAAGACTGACGAGAACGACCAGTACGACGATCGCTGCGATCGGCTTTCATATCGTCTTCTGGTTTTAATTCATCCATTTAACACCCCACTAAAAGGCTTATGCTCACGACTATTGCATGTCACCCGAAATGATAACGCCGCGCGAACGCGGCCAGACCTTCTTATTGTTGCGCCTGCTGAGTATCAGCAATCGCGCCAAGAACAACATCATGCGGTACTCCGCCGCGTATCTCGCTCTTCCCTATCGCGAGGGGTAGCACCAGCCGCATCTCGCCTGCCAGTACTTTTTTATCACGCATCATGTGGGGCAAATACGCGTCAGCTGTCATCTCCTGCGGCCCGCACACCGGCAGGCCTGCACGTTGCAGCAGATGGATAATTCGCTGCGTATCCTGCGGATTAAACCGCCCCAAACGCTCGGACGCATGCGCCGCCATCACCATACCGGCAGCAACCGCTTCACCATGTAACCAATTACCGTAGCCCATTTCAGCTTCGATAGCATGACCAAAAGTATGGCCAAGATTGAGTAAAGCACGTAACCCGGTTTCGCGCTCGTCGGCAGCGACAACTTCAGCTTTCAGCTCACAACAGCGACGGATACAGTACGCCATCGCTTTTTCATCCAGCGCCATCAGTGCATCAATATTATTTTCCAGCCAGTCGAAAAATTCGCCGTCAAGAATCACGCCGTACTTGATCACTTCAGCCAGACCGGAAGAGAGCTCACGCTTCGGCAGCGTTTTAAGACAGTTGAGATCGACAACAACGGAAACTGGCTGCCAGAAGGCGCCAATCATGTTTTTACCGAGAGGGTGGTTGACGGCCGTTTTGCCGCCCACCGAAGAGTCCACCTGCGACAGCAGAGTGGTAGGAACCTGAATAAAGCGCACGCCACGCTGGTAGCTGGCGGCGGCAAATCCGGTTAAATCACCGATCACCCCACCGCCGAGCGCCACTAGCGTCGTGTCGCGGCCGTGTGGTTTTTGCAATAGCGCGGTAAAAACAGTATCCATCACCGCCAGGCTTTTAAACTGCTCGCCGTCGGGAAGAATCACGCTATCGACTTTTACTCCCGCTTGCTCAAGTACGGAGCGTACGGTATCCAGATAAAGCGGCGCCAGCGTTTCATTGGTGACCAGCATAACCTGATCGCCTGATTTCAGTGGCAGGAAGGAAGCTGGATCGTTAAACAAACCAGCCGCGATGGTAATCGGGTAACTACGTTCCCCGAGGGTTACAGTAAGCCTCTCCATAACGCGACGTCCACCTCAGTTGCTTTTACTCTGACGCACTTTATTAAGCCAGAATCAATTGCTTTCCAGCATATGAATAATCTGGTTTGCTACCACTTTCGCGCTTTGATCGTCAGTGCGGATAGTGACATCAGCAATCTCTTCGTACAGTGGATTGCGCTCATCTGCCAACGCTTCCAGAACTTCGCGAGGCGGCGCATCAACTTGTAACAAAGGACGCTTTTTATCGCGCTGCGTACGGGCAAGCTGCTTTTCGATAGTTGTTTCCAGGTACACCACCACGCCGCGGGCGGAGAGACGGTTACGCGTTTCACGGGATTTTACAGAGCCACCGCCGGTTGCCAGCACGATTCCCTGTTTTTCCGTCAACTCATTGATGATTTTTTCTTCACGGTCGCGGAAGCCGTCTTCGCCTTCTACATCAAAGACCCAACCCACATCTGCGCCAGTGCGTTTCTCAATTTCTTGATCGGAATCGTAAAATTCCATGTTGAGCTGTTGGGCTAACTGGCGCCCAATAGTGCTTTTGCCGGCACCCATAGGCCCAACCAGAAAGATATTGCGTTTCTCTGCCATTTTTTCGGTACTACTAAGACTATTCGTTAATGGTAAACCCGCTTCGCAGACACCCAGCGCAGCAGGACATGAACTGAAACCTCATATGCAATAGAGCGAGAGTCAGACTAAAAATTATCTCAATACTCCGGCTGGTTTGGCAACAGAATAAATCACCGGACAAGAAAGGGAGGATTGATGTCGTACCCGACTCTCAAATCGGTACCCCTTGTATGCTAAATCCGTCCTCACGTCAAACACCTGAAACGTGTTTAGCATGAAAAACCCGCTTAATGCACTGCCAGAATACGTGGAGTGATGAAGACAACCAGTTCACGTCGTTCGTTATCCTTGCCGTCGCGGCGAAACAGCTGGCCAAACCAGGGGATGTCGCTAAGGAGAGGAATACCCTCGCGAGAAGTTTTATTTTTTTGCGCAAAGATACCGCCTAAAGCCAGGGTCTCGCCGCTTTTAACCTCTACCTGAGTTTCTATTTCTTGTTTATCAATAGCCAATACTTCGCCATTATCCTGTTTGAGCACCTGGCCCGGCGTATTTTCGCTAATTCTGAGTTTTAAACGTACGCGGTTTTGATGTAACACCGTCGGCGTTACCTCCATCCCCAGCACCGCCTCTTTAAACTCCACAGAGGTTGCGCCGCTTTCGCCGCTGGAGACCTGATAAGGTATCTCGCTTCCTTGCTTAATGCTGGCGGGCTGCATATGCGAAGCCAGCAGTCGAGGGCTGGCGATGATGTCTACCTGCTGCTTCCGCTCAAGCGCGGAGAGCTCCAGCTCCAGAAGCCGCCCGCTGATGCGGCCGATGTTAAACCCGGCCCTTGTACTGGCATCCCCTACCGCCAGGTTGCTGCTCAAGGTGGTTAATTTACCCGAGCCTGGCGGGATGCTCGCTTCTGCCAGGCTCCATTTAACGCCCAGTTCCCGCAGGCTGGTTTCGCTCATTGAAACGATATGCGCCGCCAGCTCGACCTGACCTACGGGTACATCCATCTCCTGGGCCCATGCTTTTAACGCCGGAAGGTGCCGGGCATCATCTCGAATCAACAGACGGTTGGTTCGCTTATCGACCGTCAGATGTCCGCGAGCGCTCAGCAATTTTTCGCCGGCTTTAGCCAGATCCTCCGCATCAGCATAGCGAAGGGTCACGCTATGCCCCTGCAAAGGGAGATTCTGCAGACGCTTTGCTCTTTCCGCCTCAAGGTTCATCTGCTGCGCCTTTTGCCACGCCTGGGTGTGTACGTAGAGAACCGAACCTTGCTGGGTAAGGGTCAAACCGGCGCTGTCGATCACCGATCGCAACGCCTGCAGCCAGGGAACCTCATTCAGATGAAGAGATACCGAGCCGCTGACGTCAGGAGCGATCACGAGATTTTTTTGCTTTAGCTCCGCCAACGACTGGAGTACCTGGGCCACCGGGGCATCATCGATGACCAGCGACACGGGAAGATCCTTTTTTGCCGCGTCGCCCATCAGCGGCAGGAGCAGAAACAGCAGGCTTATCCATCGCATCATTCTTTATTCCCTTTCGCAGCCAGACCCACTGTGCGGGTTCACATCCGGGGCCGGTTAATATGGTTATTTTCTCTGCCGTCAGCAGCGTCACCCGCCAGCCCGCGGGCAAAATCGTCTCCGCCCTCACCCGACGCCACTTCCCGGCGCTATCCTGCAAGATGCCAATAAGCGCCAGCGGGTCGCCGACAGCTCCGCCATAGCGCCACTGGCTAAGCTGCGCCGTCCGGCAGCGATCCACCGGGGGGCGGAACGGATCGCGTTCCACCGCCAGCAGCGGAAGTGGGAACAGCAGCCAGTACCACCATTTAAGGCGCATCTTCCGCCCCCAGATGCAAAGTCAACCGTAGAGCCTGTTTTTCCGGCTGCACAGAGAAAGCCGTAGCCCGCATCCCGCAGCGGGCAAGCCAGGAAAAGAGCGCAGGCACCGCTTGCCAGTCAGCCTCCAGCTGCATCTCGCCCCCACCGCCCATCGGCCGCCAGGCGATAAGCGCCGCCCCAGCCACAGGGAGCTCAATGGGAGAAAATGGCTGGGTCGCTGCGTCATCTATTCCGGCGGCACGTAGCGCGCTCACCAGCGGCAGCAGTTTTCGCCACTGCATCTGTATGCGCGGCGAGAGCTCCACTGGCGTTTCTGTCTGGGAAGGCAGCATGAGCCAGCGGCCGATTGCGGCAATCAGAACCAGCAGGAGAGGTATCGCTAACAGACTTTTACGCTCCGCCAGCAAGCGTTCAATGCTCCCCCGCATGTTCGTCCTCTCCAACCATGGAAAAGTGAAATAGCCAGCGCCCTTCGCTATCGCGGTGCGTTTCCCCTGCCTTTGCCGGAAGAAAACCGCTAATGTTTGCCAGCGCCTTTTCCAGCGCGGCTAACCCTTTAAGATTCAACGTTAGCCCGCTCAGCGACAGAGCGTTCTGGCGGTATTCCAGATGGGTTAACCAGGCATCTTCCGGCATACGCGCCGCTATCTCCTGCAGCCTTGGCTGCCACGCGGCGGTTTTTTCGCGCCGCAGGCGGCGCAGGCGCTGTTGCTCCCTGTGCTGTAGCTGCTGACGCATGGTGCGCTCACGCTGCTGTAATGCGCTGTAAAGCTGGTTATCAGCGTTTAGCTTAACGGTTGCCAGCCAGTGAGCGGTCCGTTTGTTGAGCCGTGGGGCAAGCAGCGCCGCAAGCAGGATAAGCAGTAAACCGACGCTCAACAGGCCGCCTATGCGCAGGCGCTGTTTTCGCCGCGTTTCGCGCCAGGGAAGAAAGTTGACGATGTGGCTCATAGCTGGCGCGCTCCCAGCGCCAACCCCAGAGCAACGGTATAGCTGTCGCCGCAGCTCGGCAGAGGCGGCTGCAGGCGATCGATGACGCTCCAGGCGTCAAAGCTCTGCCCGTCGCACGGCGCTGAAGTGCAGAGACGAAATGCTCCGGCGTTTACCCGGGAAACCATGTGGGGAAAAGAGGGAGCGTCGCTGCACAAACAGTATCCCCAGTTCTCGGCGGTTGCCCAAAGCCAGCTCGCTTCGTCGCGCCACGCCAGCCCCTGCGTTTCAACCGGCAGCCAGGGGATAAAAGCGCTAAGCGCGCTGGCATCCGGGACAATCCCCACCACTCTTAACCTGAGGCGGGTTGCCAGCCGGCATAGTGCGTTGACGTCTAAGCGCTGCGCAGCGGTAACCCGCCAGCCATCGACCGCAGCAGATTGGGCATAATCGACGCACAGCGAAGAGGCGGGCATTTCCAGCTGCTGCGCCATGGCGCTGGTTATCCATGTCGCCTGCTCGCTTTCTCTTAATGAAATCTGCGGACGCAGGAGCTGCTTCTGCAGCGTTCGCGCCGCCGGGAAGGCAATGCAGACTTGATGCTGCAAAGGCAGCTCCCGCCGCCAGCTTTGCAACTGGTGGGCCAGCGACTCAACGTCCACTACCATCCCCTGACGCACGGTGCCGGGCATTAATGGGATATTCCACCAGCGGCGCAGCGCCCAGCGTGAGCGCTCATGCAACAACGCGACAATAGCAATATGGTCCTGCTGAATATGCATTCCTATGCGCCAGTTTCTAAAAGCCATGCCTACGATCTCCTTATCAGCCGATATGCTTCGCTATATCAATGCTCCAGGCTTGCCTTTATACTACTGCGCGTTTGTTTATAAACTGCCCAATGAAAACTAAATGAGAAATCTCCGGTGAAGTTCGTAAAGTATCTTTTTATCCTTGCAGTCTGTTGCGTACTGCTGGGAGCAGGCTCGATTTTTGGTCTCTATAAATATATAGAGCCGCAGCTCCCCGACGTCGCAACGCTGAAGGATGTGCGCCTGCAAATCCCGATGCAGGTCTATAGCGCGGATGGCGAGCTGATCGCGCAATATGGCGAAAAACGCCGTATTCCCGTCACGCTGCAGCAAATGCCGCCTGAGCTGATTAAAGCGTTTATCGCCACCGAAGATAGCCGTTTTTATGAGCATCATGGCGTTGACCCTGTCGGGATTTTCCGCGCCGCCAGCGTCGCGATGTTCTCCGGTCACGCCTCGCAGGGCGCCAGTACGATTACCCAACAGCTGGCGCGTAACTTCTTCCTGAGCCCCGAAAAAACGTTGATGCGTAAGGTGAAAGAGGCCTTCCTCGCGATCCGCATCGAGCAGTTACTTAATAAAGATGAAATTCTTGAGCTGTACCTGAACAAAATCTATCTTGGCTATCGCGCCTACGGCGTCGGCGCGGCCGCGCAGGTCTACTTTGGCAAATCCGTCGATCAGCTTACGCTGAGCGAGATGGCGGTGATTGCAGGCCTGCCTAAAGCGCCGTCAACCTTTAACCCGCTCTATTCCATGGATCGTGCAACCGCCCGCCGCAACGTTGTTCTCTCGCGTATGCTGAGCGAAGGCTACATCACGCAGGCGCAGTACGATCAGGCGCGTAGCCAGCCTATTGACGCAAGCTACCATACCCCGGAAATCGCCTTCTCCTCGCCGTATCTCAGCGAAATGGTGCGTCAGGAGATGGTCAGCCGCTACGGCGAGCAGGCTTATGAAGACGGCTATCGCGTCTACACCACCATCACCCGTAAAAATCAGCAGGCAGCCCAGCAGGCGGTGCGGAATAACGTGCTGGATTACGATATGCGCCACGGCTATCGCGGGCCGGAAAAGGTGCTGTGGAAAGTGGGTGAAACGCCGTGGGATAACCAGAAAATCATCGATACCCTGAAAAAAATCCCAGGCTCCGGACCGCTCTCTCCGGCGGTTATCACTTCGGCAAATCCGCAGGAAGCCGTCGCGCTACTGAGCAGCGGAACCTCGGTGTCGCTGAATATGGAAGGCGTCCGCTGGGCGCGGCGCTTTATCTCCGATACTCAACAGGGCGCCACGCCGCGTAAGGTGAACGATGTCGTGCAGACCGGACAACAGGTCTGGGTTCGCCAGGTAGGCAACAGCTGGTGGCTGGCGCAGGTGCCGGACGTCAACTCGGCGCTGGTATCGATCAACCCGCAAAACGGGGCAATCATTGCGCTGGTCGGCGGTTTCGATTTCAACCAAAGCAAGTTCAACCGCGCCACTCAAGCGCTGCGTCAGGTTGGCTCTAACATTAAACCGTTCCTTTACACCGCGGCGATGGATAAAGGCCTGACCCTGGCGAGCATGCTCAACGACGTGCCGATTTCCCGCTGGGATGCCGGTTCCGGCTCCGACTGGCGGCCAAAAAACTCCCCGCCGCAGTATGCGGGTCCTATCCGCCTGCGCCAGGGTTTGGGTCAATCAAAGAACGTGGTGATGGTCCGCGCGATGCGGGCTATGGGCGTGGATTACGCGGCTGAGTATCTGCAGCGCTTCGGCTTCCCGGCGCAGAACATCGTGCGGACCGAATCACTGGCCCTGGGCTCCGCATCGTTCACGCCGCTGCAGGTTGCGCGCGGCTACTCGGTTATGGCTAACGGCGGTTTCCTGGTTAGCCCTTATTTCATCAGCAAAATCGAGAACGATCAGGGCGGCGTCATTTTTGAAGAGCGGCCAAAAATTGCCTGCCCACAGTGCAATATTCCGGTGATTTACGGCGATACGCCGAAGTCTGATGTGCTGGAAAATAAAGACGTTGAGGACGTAGCGACCTCGCAGGATCCGCAAAATCCCGGCGTTCCTCCGCAGCCGCAGCTGGCGCAGGCAAACCAGTCTCTGGTCGCGCAAAGTGGCGCTCCGGAGTATGCGCCGCACGTGATCAACACGCCGCTGGCGTTCCTGATTAAAAGCGCCCTCAACACCAATATCTTCGGCGAACCCGGCTGGATGGGTACCGGCTGGCGAGCAGGCCGCGACCTGCAGCGTCACGATATCGGCGGCAAAACCGGGACCACTAACAGCTCAAAAGATGCGTGGTTCTCCGGCTATGGCCCTGGCGTGGTGACATCGGTATGGATTGGCTTTGACGACCACCGTCGCGATCTCGGCCGCACCACCGCCTCCGGCGCCATCAAAAATCAGATATCGGGCTACGAAGGTGGCGCCAAAAGCGCGCAGCCGGCCTGGGATGATTTTATGAAAAGGGTGCTGGAAGGCGTACCGGAAGAGCCGCTCACGCCGCCGCCGGGCATTATTACGGTCAACATTGACCGCAGCACCGGTCAGTTAGCCAGCGGCGGGAATAGCCGCGCAGAGTACTTTATTGAGGGAACTCAACCTACCCAGCAGGCCGTTCACGAAGTGGGCACCACCATCACCGATGGCGGGGGCGAGACTCACGAACTGTTCTGACAAAAAAAGCGCCTGCGGGCGCTTTTTTCTTTGGCTGATGGTCACCATTCTAGAGACGCTGCCCGCCGCGTAGCCAGGCGGCTGGCGCCTTACCCGCCCAGGCGGTGCGGTACAGGCATTCACTCCGCAGGCAACGGGCGTTTTTTACCTGCGAGTGCGTTAAAGTCGCCCCTGAGCCTGAAGCCATTCCCGCAGCAGGAACAGCGCGCTCACGTTACGGGCTTCGTTGAAGTCTTCTTCATCAAGCAGCGTCATCAGCTGCGATAGCGGCCAGCGAACCTGCGGCAGCGGCTCTGGCTCATCGCCAGGCAGCGATTCCGGATACAGATCTTCCGCCACCAGGATATTCATCTTGCTGGAGAAATAGGACGGAGCCATGCTGAGCTTTTTCAAAAACGTCAGCTTTTGCGCGCCAAATCCGACCTCTTCTTTCAGTTCGCGGTTGGCGGCTTCCATAACGCTTTCGCCAGGATCGATCAGGCCTTTCGAAAAGCCCAGCTCATAGGACTCGGTACCAACAGCGTATTCGCGAATCAGGATTATGTGGTCATCGACAATCGGCACAATCATCACGGCTTCACGGGTAGAAGGCCGCATCCGTTCATATACGCGGCGCACCCCGTTGCTGAACTCAAGGTCCACGCTTTCAACATTAAAAAGGCGCGAGCGCGCGACTGTTTCAACGTTGAGAATGGTGGGTTTTTGTAATGATTTGCTCATTGTCATCGGTCTATGCTGTGATTACAGAGGGCATTGTGCGATACGCAGCACGGTTTCGGCAATCCAATTCGCCACTAATTTACATAGTTGCAACCTTTTCGTTTTGAAACCTATTATCACAAAGACTCAAAAGTCAATAGGTTGACCAGTATTTGAGAATATACCGATTCCTGGATTTTAACGTTTTTGATAAGGTTGTATGCTGCTGCATTGCACAATAGATGTTCCCGCTTTGACAGGATAAGTGCCGATGGCAACGGCTGTTTTACCTGCATGATGAATGGCAACCGACGATACCAATAAGAAAAGAATAACTATGATGGGATGGGCATGGGCACCTTTCTGATATTTTTGTTAGCTCTGCTAATCTGCGCATTGCTTATCGGGTGGTGGTATCGCTCGCATGCCAGACGTCGCCGCCTGCCGCTGCTGCACGCCTTTAGCGATGCCGCTACGCGCAACCTCTCCGATGAAGAGCGCAGCGCCGTAGAAAAATACCTCGAAAGTCTCAGCCGCAACCAGCAGTTGCCAGCTTCAGGCGCCAGTACCGCGCCGCTAAACCTGATGCTGAACGAACAGAGCGATACCGTTTATAGCGTTACCCGAGCGATCACTCGCTACGGCATCACCACGGACGATCTCAACAAATGGCGCTACTTCCTTGATTCAGTAGAAATTCATCTGCCCCCATTCTGGGAGCAACATATTAATGACGAGAACAGCGTCGAATTAATCTCCACCACGAGCCTACCGCTGGTGATTGCGCTTAACGGGCAGACGCTGAGCGACTATCCGCAGGAGTCCCGTGGTTTCGCCCTTGAACAAGCCCCGGCGACCCAGGCATCTATCCGCGGGGAAGAGAGCGAACAAATTGAGCTGCTCAACATCCGCCCGGAAACGCCCGAAGAGCACGCACTGAGCCGCCCCGACGGCCTTCGCGAAGCTATTCTGGCAGTCTCCGCGTTCCTGCTGTTTTATTGTAGCCTGATCGCCCCCGACGTCTTTTCGCCCTGGCTTCTCGGCGGCGGTATACTGCTACTTCTTGCCAGCGTATGGGGAATCTACGCGCCGCCGCGCAAAACATCGCTGCGGGAAATTCATTGTCTGCGCGGTATGCCTAAACGCTGGGGGTTGTTTGGTGAAAACACCCAGGAGCATACCAACAATATTTCTCTCGGCATTATTGACCTCATCTACCCGCGCCACTGGCAACCGTGGATCGCGCAGGACCTTGGTCAGCAAACGGATATCGACATCTATCTCAGCCGCCATGTAGTCCGCCAGGGACGCTATCTGTCGCTGCACGATGAGGTTAAAAACTTCCCGCTTCAATACTGGCTTCGTAGCACGATTATCGCCCTGGGAGCACTACTGGTGGTTGTCATGCTGTGGGCCAGCGTTCCGCTAAACATGCCGTTTAAATTCACGCTGTCATGGCTAAAAGGCGCACAGACCATCGAAGCCACTACGGTCGCCCAGCTGGAGAAATCGAAAATTCGCATTGGCGATACGCTGCGCCTGAAAGGCTCGGGAATGTGTAACATTCACACCCCGGGCGCGTGGACAGCAAAAGAAAACTCGCCGTTTATGCCGTTCGATTGTTCACAAATCGTCTGGAATGATGCGCCTCCCCTGCCCTTGCCGGAGTCAGATATCGTCAGTAAGGCCGCCGCGCTGATGCAGACCGTTCAGCGCCAGCTCCACCCCGAATCCGATGACGATTCGCGGGTCAGCCCGGCGCTACGCTCCACTATTCAGAAATCCGGCATGGTGCTGTTGGATGACTTTGGCGATATCGTCACCAAAACCAACGACCTGTGCTCTGCGAAAGACGATTGCGTTCGCCTGAAGAATGCGCTGGTTAACCTCGGTAACACCCGTAACTGGGAAACGCTGACCAAACGCGCCAGCGCGGGCAAACTGGACGGGGTTAACGTGCTGCTGCGTCCGGTAAGCGCGGAGTCGCTGGAGAATCTGGTTACCACCTCCACCGCGCCGTTCGTCAGTCGGGAAACCTCACGTGCCGCTCAGGCGCTGAATAGCCCGGCGCCTGGCGGTTTTCTGATTGCCAGCGATGAAGGCAGCGACCTGGTCAATCAGCCCTGGCCAAGCACCGGATTATACGACTTCCCTGCGCACCAGCAGTGGAGTGAACTACGGCGCCTGGCGAGCATGTTGATGCACACGCCGTTCCAGGCTGAAGGTATCGTCACCAGCCTTTATACCGATGCTAACGGCACGCAGCATATCAACCTGCACCGTATCCCTGACCGCACTGGCCTGTGGCGCTACCTCGGGACAACGCTGCTGCTGCTGGCCATGCTGGGCTGCACGGCGTATCACGGCATCCAGGCTTTTCGTCGCTATCAGCGCCATCGCCAGCGCCAGGAAGAGATCCAGAAATACTACGAAAGCTGCCTGAATCCGGTTCTGCTCTCCTCGCCGGACCCGCAAGAATAATTCTCTGTACGGCGGGGTGTGATACCCTGTCGCGCAATTTCCCTTCGCTGGAGACTTACCATGCATTTTGATATCGCCTGGCAGGAGGTTGATACCGTTCTGCTGGATATGGACGGCACGCTGCTCGACCTCGCTTTCGACAACTACTTCTGGCAAAAACTGGTTCCCGAAACCTGGGGCGCCGCGCGCGGGCTCAACCTGCAGGAAGCCAGAGACGCGATGCGCCAGGAATATCATGCGGTGCAACATACGCTAAACTGGTACTGCCTGGACTACTGGAGCGAGCGCCTGGGTTTGGATATTTGTGCGATGACCAGCGAGCAGGGGCCAAGGGCGACGCTACGTGATGATACCGTGCCGTTCCTTGAGGCGCTTAAAACCAGCGGTAAGCGCCGGATTTTGCTGACTAACGCGCATCCGCACAATCTGGCGGTGAAGCTAAAACATACCGGGCTGGATGCGCACCTTGATTTATTGCTTTCCACCCACACATTTGGTTATCCGAAAGAAGATCAGCGTCTGTGGCACGCTGTGGCTGAAGAGACCGGCTTCGACGCGCGTAATACGCTCTTCGTCGACGATAACGAGGCGATTCTGGACGCGGCGGCGGAGTTTGGCATCCGCTATTGCCTGGGCATCACCAACCCAGATTCCGGACTGGCGGAAAAAAGCTACGTTCGTCATCCCGGGTTGAATGACTACCGGCATCTGATCCCCTCGCTGACCCTACAGGAGAGGCCATGAAAGAAAAACCCGTCGTAGCCGTCAGGCTGGACAAATGGCTGTGGGCAGCCCGCATTTATAAAACCCGAGCGCTGGCGCGCGAGATGATTGAAGGCGGCAAGGTACACTACAACGGACAGCGTAGTAAGCCGGGAAAAGTGGTCGAACTCAACGCCACCCTGACGATCCGCCAGGGCAATGATGAACGCACTATCGTGGTAAAAGGCATTACCGAACAGCGCAGACCTGCCAGCGAAGCCGTCGCGCTCTATGAAGAGACGGCAGAGAGCATCGAGAAACGCGAGAAAATGGCGCTGGCGCGAAAAATGAACGCGCTAACTATGCCGCATCCCGACAGGCGTCCGGATAAGAAAGAGCGCCGCGACCTGATGAGATTTAAACACGGCGATAGTGAATAACTGTGGCCCGCAAGAGAGATGATTATGACTCAACACGATCAATTACACCGCTATCTGTTTGAAAACTATGCCGTACGCGGTGAGCTGGTGACAGTTTCTGAAACGTTAGAACAGATCCTGACTAACCATAGCTATCCGCAGCCGGTGAAAACCGTGCTCGCGGAACTGCTGGTCGCCACCAGCCTGCTGACCGCGACGCTGAAATTCGCTGGCGATATCACCGTTCAGCTGCAGGGCGATGGCCCGCTGTCGCTGGCGGTGATCAACGGCAACAACCAGCAGCAGATGCGCGGCGTAGCCCGCGTCCAGGGCGAGATCCCGGATGGAGCGGATCTGAAAACTATGGTCGGTAACGGATATCTGGTCATCACCATCTCTCCGGAAGAGGGCGAGCGCTATCAGGGCGTGGTCGGCCTTGAGGGAGACACCCTGGCTTCCTGCCTGGAAGATTACTTCCAGCGCTCCGAACAGCTGCCGACCCGGCTGATCATCCGCAGCGGCGAGCACGAAGGCAAACCGATGGCCGGCGGCATGCTGCTGCAGGTTCTGCCGGCGCAAGATGCGCAGGCGGCTGATTTTGAACATCTGAGCACGCTGACCGAAACCATCAAAGCTGAAGAACTGTTTACCCTGCCAGCGAACGATGTGCTCTGGCGTTTGTATCACGAAGAGGAAGTCACCGTTTACGAGCCGCAGAACGTCGAGTTTAAGTGCACCTGCTCTCGCGAACGCTGCGCCGGCGCGCTGAAAACGCTGCCCGATGAGGAGATTGATAGCATCCTCGCCGATGAGGGTGAGATCGATATGCACTGCGACTACTGCGGAAATCATTACATCTTTAATGCAATGGATATTGCCGAGATCCGCAACAACGCCTCTCCGGCCGACCCGCAGCTCCACTAATCCTCAATTCGTCAGGAGCGAGCTCCCCTCTCGTTCCTGACGTCAACCTTTTTCATCCGCGTGATGAATCGATTCCCCATGAAAGAGTTACGTAATTTTCTTTCAGGTAAGCGATTACATTCACATTTCAACAGTTTTTTTAATTACTTTTTAACCATTAAGAAACATCTACCCCCACCGACGCATCAATTCCTGAGATAATCCCCTATGCCTCGTGACAGGAGTCACAACGTTTTTCGTAAGTCCGTCGTTTGTCGAGATACGTAAATCTATGAGCCTGGTCGCGGTCAATACCCCGTAATAACCCCTACAATTTAAAGCAGTACATATTGGCTAAGGAGCAGTGACATGCGCGTTAATAATGGTTTAACCCCGCAGGATCTCAAGGCTTATGGTATCAATGACGTCCAGGATATCGTCCATAACCCCAGCTACGATACTTTGTATCAAGAAGAGCTCGCCCCCAATCTGGAAGGTTATGAACGTGGCGTATTAACAAATCTTGGTGCAATCGCCGTAGATACCGGTATTTTTACCGGCCGTTCTCCAAAAGATAAGTATATCGTTCGTGACGACACCACCCGCGATACGGTGTGGTGGGCTGATAAAGGCAAAGGTAAGAACGACAATAAACCGCTGTCAGAGGAAACGTGGCAGCACCTGAAAGGACTGGTCACCCGCCAGCTCTCCGGCAAACGTCTCTTCATCGTTGACGCCTTCTGCGGCGCTAACGCCGACACCCGCCTGAGCGTCCGCTTTATTACCGAAGTCGCCTGGCAGGCGCATTTCGTGAAGAACATGTTTATTCGCCCGAGCGATGAAGAACTGGCAAACTTTGAGCCGGATTTCATCGTGATGAACGGCGCCAAATGCACCAACCCGCAGTGGAAAGAGCAGGGTCTGAACTCCGAAAACTTCGTCGCCTTTAACCTGACCGAGCGCATCCAGCTGATCGGCGGTACCTGGTACGGCGGCGAAATGAAAAAAGGGATGTTCTCGATCATGAACTACCTGCTGCCGCTGAAGGGCATCGCTTCCATGCACTGCTCCGCCAACGTCGGGGAAAAAGAGGATGTCGCTATCTTCTTCGGGCTTTCCGGTACTGGCAAAACCACCCTTTCCACCGACCCGAAACGCCGCCTGATTGGCGATGATGAACACGGTTGGGATGACGACGGGGTATTTAACTTCGAAGGCGGCTGCTACGCTAAGACGATTAAGCTTTCAGAAGCCGCAGAGCCGGATATCTATCATGCGATTCGCCGCGATGCTTTGCTGGAGAACGTGGTCGTACTGGCCGACGGCACCATCGACTTTAACGACGGTTCGAAGACCGAAAATACCCGCGTCTCCTATCCGATCTACCATATCGAAAACATCGTTAAGCCGATATCCAAAGCGGGTCATGCCACTAAGGTTATCTTCCTGACCGCCGACGCGTTTGGCGTTCTACCGCCGGTTTCTCGCCTGACCGCCGACCAGACCCAGTACCACTTCCTGTCTGGCTTTACCGCCAAGCTGGCCGGTACCGAGCGCGGCGTCACGGAGCCGACGCCAACCTTCTCCGCCTGCTTCGGCGCCGCGTTCCTTTCGCTGCACCCGACGCAATACGCTGAAGTGCTGGTAAAACGCATGCAGGCCTCCGGCGCGCAGGCCTATCTGGTCAACACCGGCTGGAACGGCACCGGCAAACGTATCTCGATCAAAGATACCCGCGCCATTATCGATGCGATCCTTGACGGTTCGCTGGACAATGCCGAAACCTTCACGCTACCGATGTTTGAGCTGCAGATCCCGACCGAGCTTCCGGGCGTGGATACTCATATCCTCGATCCGCGCAACACCTACGGATCGCCGGAGCAGTGGCAGGAAAAAGCGGAGCAGCTGGCGAAACTGTTTATCGAGAACTTCGAGAAGTACACCGATACGCCAGCGGGCGCTGCGCTGGTGGCCGCAGGGCCAAAACTCTAATCGGTTCAGCAGAAAATACAAAGCCGGGAATCACTTCCCGGCTTTTTTAACGCTCCCCGTCAGGCGGGTTTCTTCTTACTTACCGACTTACGCCGCTTATCCAGATCCTTAATCAGCTTATTCACCTGCTCATCGGCAAACATCGCCTCGAGCGTGGTGGAGAGCTTGCGACGCCAGTTTGGATACTCCGTGCTGGTGCCGGGAATATTGACCGGCTCGGCCATCTCCAGCCAATCTTCCGGCTGCAGGCCCAGCAGCGCGCTGTTGCTGTCGGCAATATAGCGCTGCATACCGCGATTCAGGGTTGAGGTCATCGCCATCAGCGACGCTTTATGCCCGGTACGCTTCGGCAGACAGCCGTAGCGGTGCAGAGCATCCAGCAGCCCCTGCTTCGCCAGCTCGCGATCCTGATAAAGTCCGCGCAGCACCACCTCATCCGGATACAGGCCAAGCGATTTCCCCAGCGTCAGGTCGCCGCTTTCCCAGTAGCCGCGCAGCGTTGGCAGGTCATGCGTCGTTGCCACAGCCATTGATTGCTCCGGATACGCCTTCGGCGCACGGAAAGTCTTCTCGTGGTCATTTTCGAAATAGAGCACTTTGTAAGAGTAAACGCCGCTTTTTCGCAGCTTACCGACGATCTCAACCGGTACGGTTCCCAGATCCTCGCCGATCACCATACAGCGGTGACGCTTACTCTCCAGCGCCAGAATCGACAACAGATCGTCTACCGGATACTGAACGTAAGCACCGTGATCGGCCGTCTCACCGTAAGGGATCCACCACAGACGCAGCACCGACATCACGTGATCGATACGCAGCGCCCCGCAGTTTTGCATATTAGCGCGCAGCAGCTCGACAAATGGCTCATAGGCGCGCGCCACCATGATATGCGGGTCCATCGGCGGCAGGCCCCAGTTCTGTCCCAGCGGACCCAGAATGTCCGGCGGCGCCCCGACGGAGGCTTTCAGACAGTACAGCTCGCGATCGCACCAGGTTTCCGCTCCGCCTTCCGCAACGCCGACCGCCAGATCGCGATACAGGCCGATCGGCATGGCATCGTTCTGGCTGGTATGCCAGCACTCGGCGAACTGGGTGTAAGCGAGCCATTGCAGCCACAGGTAAAAATTCACCTCGTCGGCATGCTCGGTACAGAATGCTTTAACCTCCGGGCTATCGGTATCCTGGTAAGCCTTCGGCCACGCGGGCCAGCCCCAGCGCATCGGATCCTGCTTAACCTGCCAGGCGTGCAGCGCGTCATACGCCGCCTGCCAGTACAGACTTTCGCCCTCACGGGTCACAAACTGACGGAACTCCGCCGTCGTCTCATCATTGCGCGCGGAAAAACCTTTCCAGGCCATGCGCAGCGCAGTGAGCTTAAGAGCGGTCACGGCGGTATAGTCAACGTCATCGGTCTGGCGCGCGGCCTGTAAGGCTTGCTGCGTAGCCGATGATTGCCACCATTTTTGCGCCTCTTTGCTGTGACGGAAATCGTCTACCGCGTTGACGTCGATATAGATAACGTTGAGCCAACGGCGTGAAGAGGGGCTGTACGGGCTGGCGCTCTCCGGGTTAGCCGGGTAGAGCGCGTGAATCGGGTTAAGCCCAATAAACGCGCCGCCGCGGCGAGCGATTTCCGGCAGCATAGCGCGCAAATCGCCGAAGTCGCCAATTCCCCAGTTCTTCTCCGAGCGCAGCGTATACAGCTGCACGCAGGTTCCCCACAGCTTCTTACCATCCTTCAGCGCCTGCGGTTCATAGCAGCGTGCGGGCGCGACGATAACCCGACAGTGGCTGCGCTCGCCGTCCTGAGTCAGCGTCAGCGTGTGATACCCTTCCGGCAATTTTGCCGGCAGCGGCAGGGTTTCTCCGCCGCGCGCCTGGCCCTGATACTGTTTCCCTTCTTCGGTGGTGAGGATCCAGTGAAACTCCCCCTGGCCCGCCACCGGCAGAGACATCTTTTTGCCATAGGTGAACACCTGCACCGCAGGCAGCGGATCAACCGTCGCCTTCACGGCAGTCGCTGTACGATGCATCGCATCAAGCAGCCGCTGCTTGGTCGCCGCAGCAATAGACTGCGGCTTACCGTGAGCATTGATGTAGCTTGGGCTTATCCCCGCCGCCAGGGCAGCGTTATCAAGGCGTTTACTCTCCATAGGCCTGTCCTTAGCGTTTTGCCTGCCAGATACGTTGCTGATAATCGCGAATCGAACGGTCGGAGCTGAACATGCCGCAGCGCGCGGTGTTCAGAATCGTTGCGCGCGTCCAGGCTTCCTGGTCGCGATACAGCTCATCAACCTGCTTCTGCGCCGCCACGTAGGCTTCAAAATCCGCCAGCACCAGGTACGGGTCGCCGCCTTTCAGCAGACTGTGCAACATCTGGTCGAAGGCATGCTTATCACCATCGCTATATTTACCGCTCTCCAGCTCTTTCAGCACTGCATCCAGCAGCTTATCTTTCTTCCGCCACTTCAGCGGGTCGTAACCTTTGGCCTTCAGCGCTTTCACTTCTTCCACAGTATGACCGAAGATGAAGATGTTCTCTTCGCCCACCTGCTCAGCAATTTCAACGTTGGCGCCGTCGAGGGTTCCCACGGTCAGCGCGCCGTTCAGCGCCAGCTTCATATTGCCGGTACCGGAGGCCTCTTTGCCCGCCGTAGAGATCTGCTCAGAGACATCCGCCGCCGGGATCAGCATTTCCGCCGCCGAGACGCAGTAGTCCGGCAGGAATACGACTTTCAGCTTATCGCCTACCAGCGGATCGTTATTGATCGCTGCGGCAACTTTGTTGATCGCCCAGATAATATTCTTCGCCAGGTAGTAGCCCGGAGCCGCTTTCGCACCGAACAGGAACACGCGCGGTACGCGGTCGGCCTGCGGGTTCTCGCGGATTTCTTTGTACTGCGCGAGGATATTCAGCAGGTTGAGGTGCTGGCGTTTATATTCGTGCAGACGCTTAATCTGAATATCGAAAATCGCCTGCGGATTAATTTCGATACCGGTACGCCGCTTCACAAACTCCGCCAGACGAACCTTGTTGGCCAGCTTAATCTCACGATACGTCTGACGGAACGTCGCGTCATCAGCATATTTTTCGAGGTTGATCAGCTGGTCGAGATCGTTGGCCCACTCTTTCTTCAGCGTTTTATCCAGCAGCGCGGCCAGCGCCGGGTTACACTGCTTGATCCAACGACGCGGGGTAATGCCGTTGGTGACGTTATGGAATTTGTTCGGCCACAGCTGGTGATATTCCGGGAACAGATCTTTCACCACCAGATCGGAGTGCAGCGCGGCAACGCCGTTAACCGCAAAGCCGCTGACCACGCACATGTTCGCCATACGAACCTGTTTGTCGTGCACCACCGCCAGCTTCGCCCAAACCTGCTTGTCGCCCGGCCAGGTTTTATCCACCAGCGTTTTAAAACGGTCGTTAATCTGTTTGATGATCTGCATGTGGCGCGGCAGCAGCGCTTTTACCAGCTTCTCATCCCAGCACTCCAGCGCTTCCGGCATCAGGGTGTGGTTGGTGTAAGCAAAAGTTTTGCTGGTAATCGCCCAGGCGTCGTCCCAGCTCAGCTGATGCTCGTCAATCAGCACGCGCAGCAGCTCCGGAATCGCAATCGTCGGGTGAGTATCGTTCAGCTGAATAACTTCATAATCCGCCAGCTCTGCCAGCTTGCGACCTGCCAGATGATGGCGACGCAGAATATCGGCAACCGAGCAGGCGCACTGGAAGTACTGCTGCATCAGACGCAGTTTTTTACCCGCCTGATGGTTATCGTTCGGGTAGAGGACTTTCGTCAGTTTTTCGGCGTCAATGCCCTGCTGTTCGGCACGCAGGAAATCGCCGTCGTTGAATTTAGTCAGGTTAAAAGGATGCGCGTGCTTAGCCTGCCACAGACGCAGCGGCTGAGCCACGTTGTTGCGGTAGCCCAGCACCGGCAGATCCCAGGCTTCGCCGGTAATCACAAATGCCGGAACCCACTCACCATTTTTAGTCACTTTACCGCCGAGGCCCACCTGTACGTCCAGCGCTTCATTGTGGCGGAACCACGGGTAGTTGCTACGTCCCCAGTCATCCGGCGCTTCCATCTGCTGCCCGTCAGCGAAAGACTGGCGGAACAGACCGTACTGATAGTTCAGGCCGTAGCCGGTGGCCGACTGACCCACGGTTGCCATTGAATCCAGGAAACATGCCGCCAGACGGCCGAGGCCACCGTTGCCCAGGCCCGGGTCGATTTCCTCTTCCAGCAGGTCGGTCAGATTAACGTCATGCGCCTGTAGCTCATCGCTGACCTGCTGATACCAGCCAAGGTTGAGCAAATTGTTGCCGGTCAGGCGACCAATTAAAAACTCCATTGAGATGTAGTTTACGTGACGCTGCCCTGCGGCCGCTTTCGCTACCGGCTGAGCCGACAACAGCTCGGACAGCGCACCGCTTACGGCGCGCCACCATTGACGCTGGGTCATCTCGGAAGCGGACTGTAAACCAAAATGCTGCCACTGACGCGTCAGTGCAGCCTGAAACTGAGCTTTGTTAAAAGAAGTCTGTGACATAAGAAATCCGGGTCCTTTACTAAAACGTTAGCGTTAGTGTGCCGACCTCCCGGAGTCACGTCCTCATCCCGCCAGGGATTAGCCGGGGAGGAGTAGCAGGGATGAGCGAAAAGTGTGATCGTGGCCACTATTACGTTAGCTTACCGGCAAAATTATGCTGCAAAATTCGCCGCTGCGGAACCCGCAATCTGCCCCTCCAGGCGAACAAAACTTTGTTACAAGCCTGGACGATAAAAAGGCCATAAAATGCCGTTTTGTAAATATGGCGAAATAAAAGTAAATATTCGAAGAATAAACGGACTTTAATGCAGAAATAACTCAAAAAGATGACTTATAAGAATAAGCTAATAATATTTTAATAAAAACAAACAACTACTTAGATTGTAAAAAAAATTAGCCTGTGGTGCCTGAATTTCCCGCAAGCCCAGAAACCGCGCACGCTGCCCTCCTTTATATCAATTTCACTCGATGTCAAAATTTGTGACATGGAGCAAATTCAAGAGCATAAAACTCGGACATAACTTGCAATAAAATTCATTATGGCCGACCTTATTGGGTATTAATTACGAAGCGCAAAAAAATTCGCAATCCCTCCCTTGCACAGCGAAATGAAGAACTATGTTGATTCCGTCTAAATTAAGTCGTCCGGTCCGCCTTGAACACACTGTGGTTCGTGAGCGATTACTGGCGAAACTTTCCGGCGCGAACAATTATCGTCTCGCGTTGGTGACCAGCCCGGCTGGATACGGTAAAACCACGCTCGTTTCTCAATGGGCGGCGGGGAAAAATGACCTTGGCTGGTTCTCGCTGGATGAAGGTGATAACCAACAGGAGCGTTTTGCCAGCTATCTCATCGCCGCCGTTCAGCAGGCGACCGGCGGCCACTGTGCAGCCAGCGAGGCCATGGTGCAAAAGCGCCAGTACGCCAGCCTGCCTTCCCTCTTCGCTCAACTGTTTATCGAACTGGCCGACTGGCAGCGCCCGCTATTCCTGGTGATTGATGATTACCATCTGATCACCAACCCGGTTATTCATGATGCAATGCGCTTCTTCCTCCGTCACCAGCCGGAAAATATGACTCTGGTGGTGCTGTCGCGTAATCTACCGCAGCTGGGTATCGCCAACCTGCGCGTACGCGATCAGCTGCTGGAAATCGGCAGCCAGCAGCTCGCTTTTACCCATCAGGAGGCCAAGCAGTTTTTCGATTGTCGTCTCAGTTCGCCTATTGAGGCCGACGACAGCAAAAGGCTGTGCGACGATGTTGCCGGCTGGGCCACCGCGCTGCAGCTGATCGCCCTCTCGGCGCGCCAGAACAACACTTCCGCGCAACACTCCGCCCGTCGTCTTGCCGGTATTAATGCCAGCCATCTTTCTGACTATCTGGTCGATGAGGTGCTGGATAACGTCGATCCGCGAACGCGTAATTTCCTGCTGAAAAGCTCGCTGCTGCGCTCAATGAACGATGCGCTCATCGTCCGCGTCACTGGCGAAGAGAATGGCCAGATGCAGCTGGAGGAGATTGAACGCCAGGGGCTATTCCTGCAACGGATGGACGATTCCGGCGAATGGTTCCGTTATCATCCGCTGTTTGGTAATTTTCTGCGCCAGCGCTGTCAGTGGGAGCTGGCGGTTGAGCTGCCGGAAATTCACCGCGCGGCGGCCGAGAGCTGGATGGCGCAGGGCTTCCCGACCGAGGCTATCCATCACGCCCTGGCGGCGGGCGACGCTAAAATGCTGCGCGATATTCTGCTCAATCACGCATGGGGCATGTTTAACCATAGCGAGCTGAGCTTGCTGGAACAGTCTCTCGCCGCGCTGCCGTGGTCAAACCTGCTGGAAAATCCGCGGTTAATTCTCCTGCAGGCCTGGCTGATGCAGAGCCAGCACCGCTATAGCGAAGTGAATACCCTGCTGGCCCGCGCCGAGCAGGAGATGGATACGGAAATGGACACCGCCATGCACGGCGATTTCAACGCCCTGCGTGCCCAGGTGGCGATCAACGCCGGCGATCAGGACGAAGCCGAGCGCCTGGCGATGGTGGCACTTGATGAGCTGCCGCTGGCCAGCTACTACAGCCGAATCGTGGCGACCTCGGTACACGGCGAAGTGCTGCACTGCAAAGGCCAACTGAGTAAATCGCTGGCGGTCATGCAGCAGACGGAACAGATGGCCCGCCGCCATGACGTCTGGCACTACGCGCTATGGAGCATGATTCAGCAAAGCGAAATCCTGTTTGCGCAGGGTTTCCTGCAGGCCGCCTGGGAAATTCAGGAAAAAGCGTTCCAGCTCATTCGCGAACAGCATCTGGAGCAGTTGCCGATGCATGAGTTTTTGCTGCGTATTCGCTCCCAGCTGCTGTGGGCATGGGCGCGGCTGGATGAAGCGGAAACCTCCGCGCGCAACGGCATGAACGTGCTTTCGTCCTACCAACCGCAGCAACAGCTGCAGTGCCTGACGCTGATGGTGCAGTGCTCGCTGGCGCGCGGCGATCTGGATAACGCCCGCAGCCATCTGAATCGCCTGGAGAATCTGCTTGGCAACGGTCATTACCATAGCGACTGGGTATCCAATGCCGATAAAGTCCGGGTGATCTACTGGCAGATGGTCGGCGATAAAGCCGCCGCGGCAAACTGGCTGCGTCAGACGCCCAAACCGGAATTCGCTAACAACCACTTCCTGCAGAGCCAGTGGCGCAATATCGCCCGCGCGCAGATCCTGCTCGGTGATTTTGATTCCGCTGAAATGGTGCTGGAAGAGCTAAACGATAACGCCCGCTCGCTGCGTCTGATGAGCGATCTCAACCGCAACCTGCTGCTGCTCAACCAGCTCTACTGGCAGGCCGGGCGTAAAAGCGAAGCGCAGAAAGCGCTACTGGAAGCGCTCACCCTCGCCAACCGCACCGGGTTTATCAATCATTTTGTCATTGAAGGTGAAGCGATGGCGCAGCAGCTGCGCCAGCTGATTCAGCTCAATACCCTGCCGGAGCTCGAGCAGCACCGCGCCCAGCGTATTCTGCGCGATATTAACCAGCATCATCGCCACAAATTCGCCCACTTTGACGAGAGCTTCGTCGAGCGGCTGCTGAACCACCCGGAAGTGCCAGAGCTCATCCGCACCAGCCCGCTAACCCAGCGCGAATGGCAGGTACTGGGACTTATCTATTCCGGCTACAGCAATGAGCAGATTGCCGGCGAGCTGGACGTTGCCGCCACCACGATTAAAACGCATATTCGCAATTTGTATCAAAAGCTGGGCGTCGCGCACCGCCAGGATGCCGTTCAGCATGCCCAGCAGTTGCTTAAAATGATGGGATATGGAGTCTAATTCCTGCGCGATCTGTGGAAAACTATTCTGTTTTACCTAAAACGCTAACGCATTGTTATGTCATTAAAAAAGCCAGCGAAACGATCCCCTCGCCCCTTCGGGGAGAGGGTCAGGGGAAGAACATGCGCAAAACAGCCCTCATTCCGGCCTTTTCCCGAGACAGAAGAGAATCACCACTTTACGTTTCCGGCGATACCGCAAAGTTTAATCGCGAACCTGAATAAGATAGCCAATATCACTCGGTTCACAGGTAAATCGGATCGGCAGAAATCGCTCAACCACCGCGATATTGGTCAGCAAATGCGCCGATACTTCCGCGACGGTAAACGCACCTTCGCCCGCCAGCGCCAGCGGTAATATCAGTTGGTCGGCCAGATATTCCCCCACAGCCGCTTCGCTTGCCAGATAGCGTTTGGCCTGCGAAGCAAGCTGGTGCGCAACCTTTTCAGCACTCACGCCTTTGGAGCCAAAAGCCATAAACAGCTCCGTAAGATGTTCGCACTCCACGGTCAGCGACAGCGTATTTCCCGGCCCGGCGCCGCCCTCCAGCACGCGAATTTTTTTATCTGCCAGCGGCAGCCAGGCCTCCAGCGCTATCACTTCGCGCTCGCCAACGTGGTAAGGAACCGCCGCCAGCAGCGCTTCTGCGGTGAGGCAATTCGTTTCACCACGCGAAAGCAGCTGTAGCCCGCTGAGTGACGCACTCGGCGCCACTTCCGTTAGCGCGGCGCCGCCCCCGGCCGGATAGAAGCCATGCTTGATCAAAGCCGTACGCTGGTTTATACCCATCTTCGCCAGCAGCGGCTCCCAGACGCGGCAAATGAAATCCGCGCTCGGGGCCGCCTGATTATGCGTGCCGCCGCTGACTTCGACGCGGGCCGGGCTATCGGCAAACCAGAGCGCCGGTAACACCGTTTGCAGCACCAGCATGCAGCTGCCCGCGCTGCCGATGGCAAATTTATACGTTCCGCCGCGAATCGGCCCAGGGACAAAACGCAGCCGCTGCGAGCCCAGCTCATCGCCGCTCAGCTGAGCGCTACAGATCTCGGCCGCCGCCCGTACCGCCGTGAGATGCTGGCGCAGCAGGCCCGGTTTAGCGCGACCGGCGCGGATGCCGATAATCTCAAACGGCTGGCCGGTTATCATCGACAGGCTCAGCGCCGAGCGCAAAATCTGCCCGCCGCCTTCTCCCTGCGCGCCGTCCAGCGTAATCATCCTTTTCATTACATTATCCTTTCACGCATACCACCTGACGCAGGGTATGCACAATTTCCACCAGATCGGACTGCGCGGCCATCACCGCGTCAATGTCCTTATAGGCCATCGGGATCTCGTCGATGACGTTTGCATCTTTACGGCATTCTACATGCGCGGTGGCGCGAATCTGATCCTCTACGCTAAACAGTTTTTTCGCTTTGGTACGGCTCATCACGCGTCCGGCGCCGTGGCTGCATGAACAGAACGACTCCGGGTTACCGAGTCCGCGAACAATAAAGCTTTTCGCGCCCATCGATCCCGGAATAATCCCGTACTGACCGCGCCGGGCGGATACCGCCCCCTTACGGGTAACGTAAATCTCCTTCTCAAAATGCTGCTCTTTTTGCACATAGTTATGGTGGCAGTTAATCGCCTCGCTCACCAGCGTAAAGGGTTTGTCGATGGTTTTACGCAGCGCCAGCAGCACGTTTTCCAGCATCGCTTCACGGTTGGCGCGCGCATAATCCTGGGCCCAGCTCACCGCCCGAACGTAATCCACGAAATGCTCGCTGCCTTCAGAGAAATAAGCCAGATCGCGCGAGGGCAAGTTCGCAATATGCTGCTCCATATCTTTTTGCGCCATTTCAATAAAATAGGTGCCTATGGCGTTACCAATTCCGCGTGAACCGGAGTGCAACATCACCCAAACCTGCTGCGCCTCATCGAGGCAAATTTCAATAAAGTGGTTACCGGTTCCCAGCGTTCCCAGGTGCTTGTAGTTATTGGTGTTAAGGAAGCGCGGATATTTACTGGTTAGCCATTGAAACTCCGCATGCAGCGTTGACCAGTGCGCGTCAACGTTAGCCGGTGGATTTTCCCATGCCCCCGCGTCACGACGGCCCCGACCGGTCGTCCGTCCGTGCGGCACGGCGGCTTCAATCGCACTACGCAATTCAGCAAGGTTATCCGGAAGATCCGCCGCCGTTAAGCTGGTGCGCAGCGCATTCATTCCGCAGCCGATATCCACGCCAACCGCAGCCGGAATAATCGCACCGAGAGTGGGGATCACGCTTCCGATTGTCGATCCTTTACCAAGGTGCACATCGGGCATAACGGCAACATGGTTGAAAATAAACGGCATCTTTGCCGTGTTAATCAACTGCTGGCGCGCTTCGTCTTCCACGGGTACGCCCTTGGTCCACATTTTCACCGGGGCGTTCTGGGTGGCCATCAATTCATAATTCATTGTCTTTTCTCATTTTATTAATAGGGCGGCGACAAGTTGTGAAGCATCTTAACGCCGGCTGAACCGGAGCCGCATCATGAGAACTTGCCGGCGCGTCATAACGGCGGAACGGAACAGAAGTAGATTAGCCATCTGAGCTCCTGGTTCCGTTATTCTCCATGACAGTGTCTTTGCAACCTGCGTGCCAGATTATAAAAATAAAATTATTTGTTTGATTTTTATGGTTTATTTATTTTTACCCGCGCTTCATTCAAAAAGACACTGCGTGCGGGAAGCGAAAGTACGATAATTAAATATCGTCTTTTATAAGGAAATCTAAGATGCGCAAAACGGTAGCCTTTGGTTTTGTCGGTACGGTACTGGATTACGTTGGCCGCGGCAGCCAGCGCTGGGAGAAATGGCGGCCAACCTTATGCCTGTGTCAGCAGGAAACACTGGTTGTTCATCGCCTTGAGCTGCTTTACGACGCCCGTTCGCGCGGCTTGTTTGAGACCTTAAAGCAGGATATCGCCAGCGTATCGCCGGAAACGGAGGTCGTCGGCGTTGAGATGGCCATCCGCAATCCATGGGATTTCGAGGAGGTTTACGCCTGCCTGCACGATTTTGCCCGCAGCCACCGGTTCCATCCTGAAGATGAAGACTATCTGATACACATCACCACCGGCACTCACGTGGCGCAGATCTGCTGGTTCCTGCTGGCCGAAGCGCGCTATCTCCCGGCGCGACTGGCGCAAACCTCCCCGCCGCGGAAAAAAGACAAGCCCCATACCCCGGGCGGCGTGACGATCATTGACCTCGACCTCAGCCGCTATAACGCTATCGCCAGCCGCTTCGCCCAGGAACGGGAAGAGACGCTTAACTTTTTGAAATCCGGTATCGCGACCCGTAACCCGCGCTTCAACCGCACGATCGAGAATATTGAGCGCGTCGCTATCCGCTCCCGTTCGCCGATTCTGCTGAACGGCCCCACCGGCGCAGGTAAATCATTTCTTGCCCGCCGCATTTATGAGTTAAAGCTGGCGCGCCATCAGTTTAACGGTCCGCTCGTCGAGGTGAACTGCGCCACCCTGCGCGGTGATACCGCAATGTCGACGCTGTTTGGCCATGTCAAAGGCGCTTTTACCGGCGCAAGGGAAGAACGGGCTGGCCTGCTGCGCAGCGCTAACGGCGGAATGCTTTTCCTGGATGAGATTGGCGAACTGGGAGCAGATGAACAAGCGATGCTGTTGAAGGCCATTGAGGAAAAACGCTTCTATCCCTTCGGCAGCGACCAGCAGGTCAGCAGCGATTTTCAGCTCATCGCCGGCACCGTGCGCGATTTGCGCCAGCGGGTTGCGCAGGGCCAGTTCCGCGAAGATCTCTACGCACGTATTAATTTGTGGACCTTTGAACTGCCCGGTCTGCGTCAGCGCCAGGAAGATATCGAACCCAATCTCGAGTATGAAATGGAGCGTCACGCCGCGCTAACCGGCGACAGCGTGCGCTTTAATACCGAAGCGCGCCGCGCGTGGCTGACGTTCGCCACCTCGCCCCAGGCGGCGTGGAGCGGCAACTTCCGCGAACTGTCCGCCAGCGTGACCCGCATGGCGACCCTGGCGGAAAACGGTCGCATCACGGTAAGCACGGTGGAGGATGAGATTGAACGGCTGCGCTACAGCTGGAACGATCGCCGCCCCTCAGCGCTCGACGCGCTACTGGGGGCGGAGGTGGAAAATCTTGACCTCTTTGATCGCCTGCATCTACAAAACGTCATTGCCGTATGCCAGCAGGCAACAACGATTTCCGATGCCGGACGCCAGCTCTTTAACGTTTCACGCCTCGGCAAAGCAACGGTCAACGACGCGGATCGGCTGCGCAAGTATCTGGCGCGCTTTGGCCTGGGCTGGGAAATGCTAAAGGATCAGCACAGCTCCAGCTGAAGGTTGTTATCGGTAATCACCTTCAGTACCCCTGCGGGCGGCATCACATCGGTATAGACCGCATCAACCATGCTGATGCTGCCCATATTCACCATCGCATTGCGGCCGAATTTGGAATGATCAACCACCAGCATTACGTGGCGGGAGTTTTCAATAATCGCCCGTTTGGTGCGCACTTCGTGGTAGTCAAACTCCAGCAGCGAGCCATCGCTGTCGATGCCGCTGATGCCAAGAATGCCAAAATCGAGTCGGAACTGAGAGATAAAGTCGAGCGTGGCCTCACCGATAATACCGCCATCCCGGCTGCGCAGCTCGCCGCCGGCCAGAATGATGCGGAAATCCTCTTTCACCATAAGCGTATTGGCGACGTTGAGATTATTGGTGACGATGCGCAAATCGTTATGGTTAAGCAACGCATGGGCCACCGCTTCCGGCGTGGTGCCGATATCGATAAACAGCGTCGCGCCATCGGGAATTTCGCTCGCGACCTTACGGGCGATGCGCTCTTTTTCCTGGGTCTGGGTCGACTTCCTGTCGTGCCAGGACGTATTCACCGAGCTGGACGGTAGCGCAGCGCCGCCGTGGTGGCGCAGAATCATTTTCTGATCGGCTAAATCATTCAGGTCGCGGCGAATGGTCTGCGGGCTGACGGCAAACTGTTCGACCAGTTCTTCGGTACTGACGTATCCCTGTTTTTTTACCAGCTCGATAATCGCGTCATGACGTTGTGTTTGTTTCATGAAATATCCCTGGGAATCTCTACGTTCGTTTTCGCACATTCTGCGTATCAACAAACGCCATCGCCAGCCCGGTCACCAGACCAGCCACGTGCGCACCGTTCGCAATCGACATGCCGAAAACATCAAACCATCCAGCAACTAACCATACTAAGGAGAAGAGTATCAAGCCGCGCTGTAAATAAACGCCGCTCTGCGGATCGCGTTCGCCTCGCAGCCAGACATAGCCCATCAGCGCATAGACCACGCCGGACAGACCGCCAAACCACGGGCCGCTAAACTGATGCTGTACAAAGCCGCTCAGTAAAGCGCCGATCGCGGTAATCACCACCAGCTTGCCGCTGCCGATTCGCTTTTCTACCGCCCCGCCGAGGTACCACCACCATAGCAGGTTGAACAGAATATGCATCAGCGAGAAGTGCATAAGGGCATGGCTAAAGTAGCGCCAGACTTCAAATTTCAGCGAAGGATCGTAGGGCCAGGCCAGCAGCATCATGACCGGTTGATCGCCAATGACCGATTGCAGGACAAAGACGGCGATGCAGGCGAAGAGAACGCTCCAGGTAACCGGCCCGGCGTTGTGGCGAAGCGTCGCTAAAAAAGGGAATCGCTGGTAGTGCAGCCCGCTATTGGTGTGCCCCGACTGCCAGCTGGCGGCCAGATAGCGCGGATCGGCTGGATTTTCAAGAAATCGGGCCAGTTCGGCCTGCACGCGCGCGGCCTGGCTCTCGTCAGCCAGCCAGATATCGCTCTGTGTATGCTGCTGAATAGTCAAAATAATTCCCTGCGTCGCCATATAGTCGACAAACGCCTGGGCCACGCGCGGGTTGGCAAAAGAGGTAATCATTAACATGCAGCGGTTCGCTTATTCCACACAAAGGGGGATATTATAGCCACAACCTGCGCTAACGCCTAAACTGCGCCATGCGCGACTTCCGCCGGAAAATGCCGTTGCCAGGCATCAAACCCGCCGTCCACGCTGTACACCTTGTCGTAACCCTGCTGCAGCAGATATTGCGCAGCGCCCTTGCTGCTATTACCGTGATAGCACATCACCATGACCGCCGTATCAAAGTCGTTGTCGCGCATAAACGCGCCCAGCGTATCGTTGGTCAGATGAAACGCGCCCGGCGTATGGCCCATCGCGAAGCTTTGCGGGTCGCGGATATCCACCAGCACCGCCGTCTGCTGATGCATTTTCTGGTGGGCTTCTTCTACGTTAATACATTCAAAGTGATCCATAAGCTCTCTTTTTTTCTACAGGCAGGCGACGAAACGCCCCGGATTTTAGCGCCTAGTGTACAGCCTGGCGCGAAATAAACGCCAATATGTTACACGCATCACTCTGAAATGTTTTTTTGATGTTACCAATGGCGCGATTGTTTGCTATATTGAGCGATATCGAACATTTGTGAGCTTAAACGAAAGTGTAAGAGGTAGCAGCGTGGAAACCAAAGATCTGATTGTGATAGGGGGAGGCATCAACGGTGCCGGTATCGCGGCAGACGCCGCAGGGCGTGGTTTATCCGTGCTGATGCTGGAGGCGCGCGATCTGGCCTGCGCGACATCCAGCGCCAGCTCAAAGCTGATTCACGGCGGGCTGCGCTACCTCGAACACTATGAATTCCGCCTGGTGAGCGAAGCGCTGGCCGAGCGTGAAGTGTTATTAAAAATGGCCCCGCATATCGCCTTCCCGATGCGTTTTCGCTTACCGCATCGCCCGCACCTGCGTCCGGCGTGGATGATCCGCATTGGCCTGTTTATGTACGACCATCTCGGTAAGCGCACCAGCCTGCCTGGATCAACCGGTTTGCGTTTTGGTACAGAATCAGTACTTAAACCTGAAATCGTGCGCGGTTTCGAATATTCCGACTGCTGGGTCGACGATGCGCGCATGGTGCTGGCCAATGCCCAGATGGTTGTGCGTAAAGGTGGAGAAGTACGCACGCGCACCCGCGCCATTTCAGCAAAACGTGAAAACGGTTTGTGGATTGTCGAAGCGGAAGATATTGATAGCGGTGAAAAGTTCACCTGGCAGGCGCGCGGTCTGGTTAACGCGACCGGCCCGTGGGTCAAACAGTTCTTCGACGAGGGGATGCACCTGCGTTCTCCGTACGGTATCCGCTTGATTAAAGGCAGTCATATCGTCGTACCGCGTGTACATACGCAGAAGCAGGCCTATATCCTGCAAAATGAAGATAAACGCATTGTCTTTGTGATCCCGTGGATGGACGAGTTCTCCATCATCGGCACCACCGACGTCGAATATAAAGGCGATCCAAAAGCGGTGGCGATCGATGACAAAGAGGTTAACTATCTGCTGAACGTCTATAACGCTCACTTTAAAAAACAACTCACCCGGGACGATATTGTCTGGACCTACTCGGGCGTGCGCCCGCTGTGCGATGATGAATCTGATTCACCGCAGGCGATCACCCGCGATTACACCCTCGATATTCATGATGAGAACGGCCAGGCGCCGCTGCTATCGGTCTTCGGCGGTAAGCTCACCACCTACCGTAAGCTGGCCGAACACGCGCTGGAGAAACTGACGCCTTACTACAAAGGCATTGGCCCGGCATGGACCAAAACCGCGGTGCTGCCCGGCGGCGATATCGGCGGCGACCGTGATGACTATGCGGCTAAGCTGCGCCGCCGCTTCCCGTTTATCAGTGAATCTATGGCCCGCCATTACGCCCGCACCTACGGCAGCAACAGCGAGTTGATCCTTGATAAGGCGACCTCGCTGGACGATCTGGGCGAACATTTCGGTCATGAGTTTTTTGAAGCCGAACTGCGCTATCTGGTTGAGCACGAATGGGTTCGTTCACTGGATGACGCTATCTGGCGGCGGACCAAGCAGGGCATGTGGCTCACGGATGAACAGCAGGCGCGCATTAGCAAATGGCTGGCGCAGCACGCGGGAAAGTCTGAGCTGTCGCTGGCGTCATAACAGCGTAAATAGTAACGGGGCCCGTAGGCCCCGTTTTTTTATGACAACCCCGTTACAGCCTTACCGGATCGATATGCCAGATATGGTCGGCATACTCTTTTATCGTGCGGTCGGACGAGAAGTAACCCATATTAGCGATATTCAGCATCGCTTTATTGGCCCACTCCTCCGGATGACGGTACAGCTCATCCACCTTATCCTGACAATCCACGTAGCTACGGTAATCCGCCAGAACCTGATAGTGGTCGCCGAAGTTAATCAGCGAATCCAGCAGGTCGCGGTAACGTCCCGGTTCAGATGGACTAAACAGGCCGGTGCCAATCTGCGTCAGCGCCTGGTGCAGCTCTTCATCCTGCTCGTAGTAATCACGCGGTTTATAGCCATTGGCCCGCAGGGCTTCAACTTGTTCCGCCGTATTACCGAAGATAAAGAAATTATCCGCCCCAACGTGCTCCTGCATCTCAACGTTAGCGCCATCCAGAGTACCAATGGTTAACGCGCCGTTAAGCGCGAACTTCATGTTGCTGGTACCGGACGCCTCCGTCCCTGCCAGAGAGATCTGCTCGGAGAGATCCGCCGCCGGAATGATCAGCTGCGCGAGGCTAACGCTGTAGTTAGGAATAAACACCACTTTCAGCTTATCGCCAACTTCCGGATCGTTATTCACTACCGCCGCGACATCATTAATTAAATGAATAATATGCTTCGCCATATAGTAAGCCGAAGCCGCCTTTCCGGCGAAAATATTCACTCGCGGTACCCACTCAGCGTCAGGATCGGCTTTGATGCGATTGTAGCGAGTGATCACATGCAGCACGTTCATCAACTGACGTTTGTACTCGTGAATACGCTTGATCTGCACATCAAACAGAGCCTTCGGGTTGACGACCACGTTAAGCTGCTGGCCGATGTAGTTCGCCAGCCGCTGCTTGTTTTCCAGCTTGGCCTGGCGTACCGCCTGATTGACCTTCGGATAGTCGATATGCTGCTCCAGCTCCTTCAGCTGACTTAAATCCGTGCGCCAGGTATGACCGATATTTTCATCCAGCACTTTTGACAACGGCGGATTCGCCAGCGCCAGCCAGCGGCGCGGAGTCACGCCATTCGTGACGTTGGTGAAGCGCATCGGAAAAATTTTGGCAAATTCGGCAAACAGCGACTCAACCATCAGCCGGGAGTGCAGCTCCGACACGCCGTTGACCTTGTGGCTTACCACCACCGCCAGCCACGCCATACGGACGCGACGCCCGTTAGACTCGTCGATAATCGACGTACGACCCAGCATCGCCGTATCGTTGGGATACTGCTCCTGCAGGGTCTTCAGGAAGTAGTCATTAATCTCGAAAATAATCTGCAAATGACGCGGCAGAATTTTACCCAGCATGTCGACGGGCCAGGTCTCCAGCGCTTCGCTCATCAGGGTATGGTTGGTATAAGAGAAGACCTGGCAGGTTACCTCGAACGCCTCATCCCAGCTGAACTTATGCTCGTCAATCAGCAGGCGCATCAGCTCCGGAATCGACAGCACCGGGTGCGTGTCATTGAGATGAATCGCGATTTTATCCGCCAGATTGGCGTAGGTTTTATGCAGCTGGTAGTGGCGGCTGAGGATATCTTGTACCGTCGCCGACACGAGGAAATACTCCTGGCGCAGGCGCAGTTCGCGCCCGGAATAGGTGGAGTCATCCGGATAAAGTACCCGCGACACGTTCTCGGAGTGGTTTTTATCTTCCACCGCCGCGAAGTAGTCGCCCTGATTAAATTTACCGAGGTTAATCTCGCTGCTGGCCTGCGCGCTCCACAGACGCAGCGTATTGGTGGCGTCGGTATCAAAACCCGGGATAATCTGATCGTAGGCTTCAGCAATAATCTCTTCGGTTTCCACCCAGCGTGAATGTTTACCTTCCTGCTGAATGCGGCCGCCGAAACGCACTTTATAGCGCGTATTGTGGCGCTCAAATTCCCACGGGTTACCATACTCCAGCCAGTAATCCGGGGACTCTTTCTGCCGCCCATCGACGATGTTTTGCTTAAACATGCCGTAGTCGTAGCGAATACCGTAGCCACGGCCCGGTAAACCCAGCGCCGCCAGCGAGTCAAGGAAGCAGGCGGCCAGACGCCCCAGGCCGCCGTTGCCCAGGCCCGGGTCATTCTCTTCATCAATCAGCTCTTCAAGATTCAGCCCCATCTCTTCCAGCGCGCTATTCACATCTTCATAAATACCTAGCGATAACAGCGCGTTGGATAAAGTACGGCCAATCAAAAATTCCATCGACAGATAGTATACCTGGCGCACCTCCTGAGAGAGCTGCGCCCGGTTTGAACGTAGCCAGCGCTCAACCATGCGATCGCGAACGGCGAACAGCGTAGCATTAAGCCATTCATGCTTGTTCGCGATAGCCGGATCTTTACCGATAATAAACATCAGTTTATAAGCAATAGAGTGCTTTAACGCCTCAACGCTCAGGGTGGGTGATGAGTAGCTAAAAGGTACATTCATAGCTTTGCTCCTGGTTACAGCAAGCGTTGATAAAGTTCGCGGTAAGAGTTTGCGGCAACCTGCCAGCTAAAATCCATATTCATCGCCTGGCGCTGGACGTAACGCCAGAGCGATGGGCGCGACCACAGGACGAACGTGCGTCGAATGGCCCGCAGCAGCGACACAGCGTTGCTATCTTCAAAAACAAAGCCGGTAGCCAGACCGTCGGCGAGATTCTCCAGCGAGCAGTCGGAAACGGTGTCTGCCAGACCGCCGGTGCGCCGCACCAGCGGTAGCGTGCCGTACTTCAGGCCGTACAGCTGGGTCAAACCGCACGGTTCAAAACGGCTGGGCACCAGAATCACGTCGGCGCCGCCCATAATGCGGTGAGAGAATGCCTCATGGTAGCCAATCTGAACGCCAACTTTGCCCGGATGCTCGGCCGCAGCGGCCAGGAAGCCCTCCTGCAGTACCGGATCGCCAGCCCCCAGCAGCGCCAGCTGACCGCCCTGCTCCAGCAGGCCCGGCAGCGCCTCCAGCACCAGGTCCAACCCTTTCTGGCTGGTCAAACGGCTAACCACGGCAAATAGCGGCGCTTTATCATCCACCTTCAGCCCCATGGCGATTTGCAGCTGACGTTTGTTCTCAGCCTTCTCTTCCAGCCGATCGCGGTCATAGCGCGCGGCCAGCAGCAGGTCGCTTTCCGGATTCCAGATATGATCATCCACTCCGTTGAGGATCCCCGAAAGGCGGCCCTCATGCTGTCGCTGGCGCAGCAGCCCTTCCATCCCGTAAGCGAACTGCGGCTCGGTGATTTCGCGGGCATAGGTTGGACTAACCGCCGTAATATGGTCGGCGTAGTAAAGACCCGCCTTCAGGAAGGAGATCTGACCGTTAAATTCGAGGCCATGAACGTTATAGAACGACCAGGGCAGCTCAATGTCGTTCATATGCCACGAGTAGAACATCCCCTGATAGGCCAGGTTATGCACCGTAAAGACTGACTTCGCCGGGTGGCCGCGCGCCGCCAGGTAGGCAGGGGTCAGCCCCGCATGCCAGTCGTGGGCGTGAACAACATCGGGACGCCAGAAAGGATCCAGGCCGCAGGCCATCTCGCTGCCTACCCAGCCCAGCAGCGCGAAGCGCAGCACGTTGTCGGTATAGGCATGCTGATTGGTATCGTGGTAAGGGCTCCCCGGACGATCGTAGAGATGCGGAGCATCAATCAGATAGATGCCCACGCCGTTAAAGTGGCCGAACAGTAAAGTGATACGCCCGGCAAACGTCTCCCGGCGCGTTACCACCTGCGCATCCGTCACGCCGCGGCGGATATCAGGAAACGCGGGCAACAGTACGCGCGTGTCAACGCCCCCGGCAATTTGCGCTGCAGGCAGCGCGCCGATCACATCCGCCAGTCCACCGGTTTTTAACAGCGGGAACATCTCTGAACATACATGTAATACCTGCATTAGCGCTCCTGTGGGTACCCCAATTTCCGCAGCATGTCGCGGGTGACCAGCACGATACCTTCCTCCGAGCGGTAGAAACGGCGTGCATCCTCTTCCGCGTTCTCACCAACAACCATACCTTCCGGTATCACGCAGGCACGGTCAATAATGCAGCGACGCAGGCGGCACGAACGGCCAACCCAAACCTCTGGCAGCAAGACTGCCGAATCAATATTACAGAATGAATTCACCCGCACGCGCGGGAACAGCACCGACTGCACAACCACCGAACCGGAGATGATACAGCCGCCGGAGACCAGCGAGTTGAGGGTCATCCCGTGGCTACCCGAGCGGTCCTGAACGAATTTCGCCGGAGGCAGAGGCTCCATATGGGTGCGAATCGGCCAGTTCTGATCGTACATATCCAGTTCCGGGGTCACCGAAGCCAGATCGAGGTTGGCTTTCCAGTACGCTTCCAGGGTCCCGACATCCCGCCAGTAGGGCTCAGACTGCGGATCGGACTGCACGCAGGAGAGCGGGAAAGGATGTGCATAAGCCATGCCAGCTTTGGTGATTTTCGGAATGATGTCTTTACCAAAATCGTGGCTGGAGCTTTCATCGCTGTCGTCTTCTTCCAGAAGCTCATAAAGGTAATCCGCGTCAAAGACATAGATACCCATACTCGCCAGCGATTTGCTCGCATCGCCCGGCATCGCCGGAGGGTTAGCCGGTTTTTCGACGAAATCGATAATCTTATCGCTCTCGTCCACCGCCATTACGCCGAACGCCCGTGCTTCTTCAATAGGCACCGGCATACAGGCAACGGTGCAACGCGCGCCTTTTTCGACATGGTCGATAAGCATCCGCGAGTAGTCTTGTTTGTAGATATGGTCGCCGGCGAGGATGACGACATACTCCGCCTTGTAGCGACGAATGATGTCGAGGTTCTGCGTCACCGCGTCCGCGGTGCCGCGATACCAGTTTTCTCCCTGCATCCTTTGCTGGGCAGGCAGCAGGTCAACAAATTCGTTCATCTCTTCATTGAAAAAAGACCAGCCGCGCTGAATATGCTGCACCAGAGTATGCGATTGATACTGGGTGATGACGCCGATACGACGAATACCTGAGTTAATACAGTTAGATAACGCAAAATCGATAATACGGAACTTGCCGCCGAAATGGACAGCAGGTTTCGCGCGTTTATTGGTCAGATCCTTCAGACGGGTACCACGTCCCCCGGCAAGGATCAGCGCAACGGATTTGATCGGCAACTGACGCGCCAGCATCAATGGATCGTTCTTTTCTACCCCAACCATAATTAACTCCTTTTTTACTCCCCAGCTTGCCTGCCCTTCTCGTCGCGCCGCCGCTTCGAGACCAACCGGAAGCCCCGAGGTTACGACCTTTGAAATACGCACACTCCGTGCGCGGGCCCATGCCAGACAGCCATAGTGACCGGATTATCCTCTCCGGCGAAAGGTGGAATGGCGCGCCATTCCCCCGCGGGTAAAACCATCTCTGCCACCTCGGCGGTGGCGTTCAGCGCCATCAGCCAGCGATCGGACAATATGATCTGCATGCGCGGCGCACCGTGCTGCCATTCATCAGCGGACAGCGGCTGAGCATGTTGGTTTAACCAGCGAACGCTGCCGTCTCCCTCCTGCCACCAGCAATTATCGGTTAAAGCCGAAATACGCTGGCGCAGATGAATCAACGCGGCGGTGAACGCGGTCAGCCCGCGGTTAGTATGGTTCCAGTCCAGCCAGGTCAACGCATTGTCCTGACAGTAAGCATTGTTGTTACCATGCTGGCTGTGACCGTGTTCGTCACCCGCCAGCAGCATCGGCGTTCCCTGCGCCAGCAGTAGCGTCGCCAGAAGAGCGTGAACGCTGGCACGGCGCCGCTCAATGACGGCAAGACTCCCTTCTAATCCTTCTATACCATGATTGTTGCTGTAGTTATTGTTAGTCCCATCGCGATTCTCCTCCCCGTTTGCCTCATTGTGTTTCTGATTGAAACAAACGCAGTCGCGCAGGGTGAAACCATCGTGCGCGGTGACCAGGTTAATCGCCGCCGACGGCGCTCTGCCGTTACGCTGGAAAACGTCGCTCGATGCGGCAAAACGCAGCGCGAAGTCGCCCAGCGAGACGTTCTGCTGTAGCCAGAATCGACGTGCGGTATCGCGGAAATGGTCGTTCCACTCAGCAAACAACGGCGGAAAGTTACCGACCTGGTAGCCCCCGGGACCGATATCCCAGGGCTCGGCAATCAGCTTCACTTCCGCCAGCCGCGGATCGTTACGAATGGCCTCAAACAGCGGCGCATCCTGACGAAACTCTGGCGTCCGCCCCATTACCGAGGCGAGGTCGAAACGAAAACCGTCGACGTGGCACTCATCGACCCAAAAGCGCAGACACTGGCGCGCATACTCCACCACCCCGGGATGGCTGAGGTTGAGGGTGTTCCCGCAGCCGGTCCAGTTGTGGTAATCACCGTCTTCCCTGATCCAATAATAGCTACGGTTGTCGATTCCGCGCAGGGAGAAGGTCGGCCCTTCCAGGTCTATCTCCGCGCTATGGTTCAACACCACGTCAAGGATCACTTCAATACCTGCCGCGTGCAGCGCTTTTACCGCATCGCGAAATTCGTTTAACGCCTGCTCCGGCGCGCTGGCGTAGCGCGTATCGAGGGCAAAAATCGCCAGCGGGTTGTAGCCCCAATAGTTGCTTAACCCCATCCTCTGCAGACGCGGTTCGCTGGCGAACTGCGCCACCGGCATTAACTCTAGTGCAGTAATGCCGAGCGTGCGGAAGTATTCGATCATCACCGGATGACCCAGCGCTTTGTAGGTGCCGCGGATCTCTTCCGGCAGCTCAGGGTGCAGCCAGGTCAGCCCCTTGACGTGGGCTTCATAAATCACCGTCTGGCCCCACGGCGTGCGCGGCGGCTTATCGCCGCGCCAGTCATAATGGAGGTCGATTACCCGCGACTTCGGCGCTATTGCCGCGCTATCGCGGTTATCGGGAACGCTATCGCCGCCGTGAAGTCGCTCGTCGTCAGGCAGTCCGCCATCCACCTTGTGGCAGCAGGGATCGAGCAGCAGCTTTGCCGGATTGAAACGGTGCCCCTGCGCCGGGTCCCAGGGGCCGTGGACGCGGTAGCCGTAGCGCAGACCTGGCCCGACATCGGCGAGCCAGCCGTGCCAGATATCGCCGCTGCGTGCGGCTAGGTCGACTCGCCGCTCATTGCCCTGCTCGTCAAACACGCAGAGTTCCACCCGCTCCGCATGGACGGAAAAGAGCGCGAAATTCACGCCCTTACCGTCGTAGCTGGCCCCTAAAGGCGCGGGCTTTCCTGCCGTGAGTGCGATCATTGCGCCTCCCGCACCAGCCATACCGTCGCCAGCGGCGGCAGCGTAATGGAGAGCGAGTGTTCACGACCGTGGCTGGCGATCGGGTCGCTCTCGACGACGCCGCCGTTGCCGGTATTGCTACCGTGGTAGTGCATAGAGTCGGTGTTCAGCTCTTCACGCCAGCGGCCAGGCTGGTTGATGCCAAAGCGATACTCATGGCGCGGCACTGGCGTGAAGTTGCTGGCGACGATAATTTCGTTACCCGCCCTGTCGCGACGAACAAAGATAAAGACCGAGCGCTCGTGGTCGTCCACCACCAGCCATTCAAATCCGTAGGGGTCAAAATCCAGTTCATGCAGCGCTTTATGGTGGCGATAAGTATGGTTGAGATCGCGCACCAGCCGCTGAACGCCGTGGTGCCAGTTATCGCCGCCTTCCAGCAGATGCCAGTCGAGGCTTGTATCGTGGTTCCACTCTCGCCCTTGAGCAAACTCATTGCCCATAAACAGGAGCTTTTTACCGGGGAAGGCAAACAGCCAGCCGTAGTACGCGCGCAGGTTAGCGAACTTCTGCCAGGCATCGCCCGGCATACGGTCGAGAATCGATTTTTTGCCGTGCACGACCTCATCATGAGAGAGCGGCAGGACAAAGTTTTCGGTGTAGTTGTAGAGCATACCGAAGGTCATCTTGTCGTGATGATGTCGGCGATGCACCGGGTCCAGCTTCATATAGTCGAGGGTGTCGTGCATCCAGCCAAGGTTCCACTTGAACCAGAAGCCGAGCCCGCCGGTGGAGGAAGGACGAGACACGCCGGGGAAATCGGTCGACTCTTCCGCCATCGTCACCGCGCCCGGCGTCTGCTCGCCCAGCACGCGGTTGGTATTGCGCAGAAACTCAATGGCTTCAAGGTTTTCCCGACCGCCGAATTCGTTCGGCACCCACTCGCCCTGTTTGCGGCTATAGTCGCGATAAATCATTGATGCCACCGCATCAACCCGCAGCGCGTCAATGCCGAAGCGTTCGATCCAGTACAGCGCATTGCCGACCAGATAATTACTGACCTCGCGACGACCGTAGTTGTAAATCAGGGTGTTCCAGTCCTGGTGGTAGCCTTCGCGCGGGTCGCTATGTTCATACAACGAGGTGCCGTCAAACGAGGCGAGCGCGAAATCATCCGCCGGAAAATGGCCGGGTACCCAGTCCAGAATCACGTTCAGGCCCGCAGCGTGCGCGGCGTTGATAAAGTAGAGGAAATCCTCCCGGGTGCCGAAGCGACGAGTTGGCGCATATAGCCCGGTTGGCTGATAGCCCCAGCTGCCGTCAAACGGATGCTCATTAACCGGTAGTAGTTCAAGATGGGTGAAGCCCATCCATTTGGCATAAGGCACCAGTTGGTCGGCAAGCTCGCGGTAGCTCAGCCAGAAGTTATTATCGGTATGGCGACGCCAGGAGCCGAGGTGCACCTCATAAATCGAGATTGGCGCATCAAACTGGTTAGCCAGCTTGCGCTCCGGCGGCTGCTGGACCTTTTCCGGCAGCCCGCAGATGAGCGAGGCGCTATCCGGGCGCATCTGCGCTTCAAAAGCGTAAGGGTCGGACTTCACCCGCAGGTTGCCGTGGGCATCAATCAGCTCGAATTTATACAGCTGGCCGTTCAGCGCGCCGGGAACGAACAGCTCCCAGATGCCGGACTCTTTACGCAGGCGCATCGGGTGGCGGCGACCATCCCAGTAGTTAAACTGGCCGACGACCGACACCCGACGGGCGTTAGGCGCCCAGACCGAGAAACGCGTGCCGACCACGCCGTCCATAGTATCGGCATGCGCGCCCAACGTTTCATACGGACGCAGGTGCGTGCCTTCCGACAGCAGCCAGACATCCAGATCCTGCAGCAGCGGGCCAAAACGATACGGGTCATCGATCAGATTCTGCTGCCCGTGCCAGGTGACAGCCAACTGATAACGAAAAGGATTTTTACGACGCGGCAGAACGCCGCTAAAGAAACCGCGCGAGTCGAGGCATTCCAGCTTGCCGACTTTGCGTCCGGTTTTTGGTTCAATGACCCACACTTCGGTGGCATCGGGTAATAATGCACGAACTTCCAGCCCGGCGTCGGTGTAATGCATGCCAAGCACGGAAAAAGGATCCGCAAAATGGCCGGCGATAAGCGCATTAATCACGTCCTTATCGATACGATTAGACATGGTTTCATCCTGTTGTAGGTGTCGCCCTTTCCTGTATCTGGCGACTTTTTTTTGACCTGAACGGCGCAGCACGTTACGCGTCCCCCTGCTCCGTCCCACCTTCAGGTAAGGAGACGTCATGACTCCTTACTTAAAGCATAGCCAAGGCTGAGTTACCTCCGTTGGGAAAAATCTAACATTCGCGTTTACTCCTTGTATTACGCAAAAAAAAGGGGTGTTTCAACACCCCTTTTCTCATCTTGTGACGACTACGCCAGCTGTCTTAGCATACGGCGGAGCGGCTCGGCGGCCCCCCACAGTAGCTGGTCACCAACGGTGAACGCCGACAGATACTCCGGCCCCATATTCAGTTTACGCAGGCGCCCCACCGGGGTGGTCAGGGTGCCGGTGACGGCAGCCGGGGTCAGCTCACGCATAGTAATATCACGATCGTTCGGCACCACTTTGGCCCACGGGTTGTGCGCGGCCAGCAGTTCTTCAACGGTCGGAATAGAAACATCTTTTTTCAGCTTGATGGTAAACGCCTGGCTATGGCAGCGCAGCGCGCCAACGCGAACGCACAGGCCGTCTACCGGAATCGGTGAGGCGGTCGCGAGGATTTTGTTAGTCTCCGCCTGGCCTTTCCACTCTTCACGGCTCTGGCCGTTATCCAGCTGTTTGTCGATCCATGGGATCAGGCTGCCCGCCAGAGGAACGCCAAAGTTATCCACCGCCAGTTCGCCGCTGCGGGTCAAAGAGGTGACTTTGCGTTCAATCTCCAGGATTGCGGAAGCCGGATCCGCCAGCTCAGCCGCAACATGGCTGTGCAGCTGGCCCATCTGGGTCAGCAGTTCGCGCATATGACGCGCACCGCCGCCGGAAGCCGCCTGGTAAGTCGCCACGCTCACCCACTCAACCAGATCCTGAGCAAACAGGCCGCCGAGGGACATCAGCATCAGGCTAACGGTACAGTTGCCGCCGACAAAGGTTTTAACGCCGTTGTTCAGACCTGCGGTAATGACATCCTGATTCACCGGGTCAAGAATAATGATGGCGTCGTCTTTCATGCGCAGCGAAGAGGCGGCGTCAATCCAGTAGCCCTGCCAGCCGCTTTCACGCAGCTTCGGGTAAATATCGTTGGTGTAATCGCCGCCCTGACACGTGACAATAATGTCCAGCGCCTTCAGTGCTTCCAGATCGAATGCATCCTGAAGCGTGCCACCGGTACTGCCACCAAAGGATGGAGCAGGCTGCCCCAACTGGGAGGTGGAGAAAAAAACAGGGCGAATGGCGTCAAAATCGCGCTCTTCTACCATGCGTTGCATGAGGACAGAGCCGACCATTCCGCGCCAGCCGATAAAACCAACATTTTTCATAACGTATTCCTGCGAGGTGTGTGCTGTTTGTTCCAGGCCAGTTTCCTACTGGTTAGTCCTTCACATTACAAAATGCAGCTAAAGTCGCAAGTGAAATTAATCAATGATTGCCAGGCAATCAGTAACGCAGCTAATTTTGCCTGGCGGCCGCCGTCACTGGCACCCCGGAATACCCGAATAATTATCAGGGAATTTAGATTGAGAAGGGAATATTTTCCGCCGCTATTTTATTGATCAAGATTATGGATTACAGCAGAAATTGGGTTGTTTTATTCTTGCGGAGAAGACCGATAAAACCAGGCGTGGCGTGGGTTTGTGAGCCGTATGACGTTTATCGTATTTCTGATAGTGGCAGATCGGGAGAGGGTTAAAGCTAAAGGTTTTCGATATAAGTCGAGCATGAAATTAACCCGGCATCGCTTCGCTCCGCCGGGTTATCACTTTGGCGTTTAGCTCAACAGCGTAAACGCAATCATACCAACAATCGCCCCGACGGTGCCGAGGATGGTTTCCATCATCGTCCAGGTTTTCAGCGTTTGCGCTTCGGTCGCGCCGGTAAACTTGCCGAACAACCAGAAGCCCGCGTCGTTAACGTGGCTGACCACGATAGAACCGCCGGCGATACAGATAGAGAGCGCCGCCATCTGCGCGCCGCTGTAGTGCAGCTGTTCAATAACCGGCATCACCAGCCCGACTGCCGTCAGGCAGGCAACGGTCGCGGAACCCTGAATAATACGCACCGCCGCCGCCAGCACGAAGCAGGTGATGGCAATCGGCAGGCCCATACCGGTTAACGCTTCACCGAGGGCAGGGCCTACGCCGGAGTCGACCAGCACCTGTTTAAACACCCCGCCCGCACCGATGACCAGCAGGATGATGCCCGCAGGCTGGAGCGCATGACCGCAAATCTCCATCACCCGATCTTTAGCCATTCCCTGACGTACCGCCAGACCATAGATAGCCACCAGGCACGCCACCAGAATCGCGGTAAACGGATGGCCGATAAACTCAAACCATTCGTAAGCGGTAGAACCTTCCGGCACAAAGCGCGCGGCGATGGTTTTCAGGCCAACCAGCACCAGCGGCAGCAGAATCAGCGACAGGCTGAAGCCGAACGACGGCATTTTGCCTTCGCCAAGGTGTGGCTCGCTAATATCGTCCGGAATGTGCAGCTCAACATAGCGACTGATGAAGTTACCCCACAGCGGCCCGGCAATAATCATCCCCGGGATAGCGGCGCACAGGCCAATCAGGATCATCCAGCCAAAGTCGGCATGCATCTGCGAGGCGAGCAGCATCGGCGCAGGCCCCGGCAGCAGGAACGCGGCCGCGGCGGCTACGCCAGCAAACAGCGGGATCACCAGCTTCACAAGGTTGGTGCCGGTATGGCGCGCCATTGAGAAAGCCACGCTGATCAGCAGCACGATCGCCACTTCAAAAAACAGCGGCAGCGCGCAGATAAGCCCGGCCAGACCTATCGCATAATGGGCGCGATTGTGGCCGAAAGATCTCAGCATCTTAACGGCAATCTGGTCGACCGCGCCGGTTTCATGCAGGATCTTACCAAACATAGCCCCTAACGCGACGACGATAGCCAGAAAACCCAGCGTGCCGCCCATGCCTTTTTCCATCGTCGCCGCGATCTTATCTAACGGCATTCCGGAAAAAAGCCCTGCTCCAATAGAAACCACCATCAAAGCCACGAAGGCATGCATACGCGCCTTCATGACTAAAAACAGCAGCAGCAAAACGGAGCCGACTGCTGTCAAAACAAGCGTTAATGTACTCACTAGTTACTGCCTTTGTTGATCACCTCAATGGTGCTGGCGACCACGCCTTCCAATGACTGGTCGATATCGACGATTAACACATCGCTTTCATCCGCGCCCGGTTCCTGCAGCGTCTCAAACTGCGTAACCAGCATCTGAGTCTTAAAGAAGTGGCCTTTACGCGCCTTCAGACGTTGTTCGATAACCGCAAAATCACCTTTCAGATAGATAAAGGAGAGGTTCGGGTTACCTTTACGCAGGATGTCGCGATAGCTCTTTTTCAACGCGGAGCAGACAATCAGCGACACTTTATTGGTGCGCTGCATAGCAAAGGCGGCATCGTTCAGCGCCTGCAGCCACGGGGTGCGGTCGTCGTCATTTAACGGTTCGCCGGAAGCCATCTTGTTGATATTGCTGCGCGGATGAAGAAAGTCGCCGTCGAGAAACGCGGCGTGCAGTTGATGCGCCACTTCGCTGGCGACAGCGGATTTCCCGCTGCCGGAAACGCCCATCAGGACATAGATGTGGTGATCATGGTTAGTCGTGCTCAAAGCTTCCTCCCACTGGACACATACGCGCAGCCTGGCAGCGTTTAACGGCGTGGAATACTGGCGTACAGATTAATTGTTACGGGTAACTGTTATCGGTAACATTGTCATGCCGGAGTAGTGGAGAAGCAATAACCATTCGTGCCAGATGTGAATATGTGTGATCTACTTCAAATTTGTCAGTTTAAATAGATCCGCCCGGTGACAATGTGAAACCTAAATCTAACATCTTAGGCGTCACCGCTTCACCGCGTATCCGCGCCAGCAGACGTTCAGCGCCAATCCGCCCCATACGCTCACGCGGCGTCAGCACGCTGGCCAGACGCGGCTCCATCACCTGACCAATATCGTGGCCGTGGAAACCGGCAATCGCCATATCGTCAGGGATTTTAAGCCCCAGCCGCTGGCACTCAAACGCTGCGCCGACCGCAAGGTCATCGTTGGTACAGAAAATGCCGTCAAGCTGCGGATATTCGCGACGCGCCTGGCGCATTAGCTCAATTCCCGATGAATAAGAAGAAGACTGCTCAACCATCACGCTGTAGGGCGTCATACCGGCATCAAGCATCGCTTGCTCATACCCCTTCTGTTTGATGATAGTACGTTCATCAAGACGTGCGCCAAGATAGGCAACGTGACGGTGACCATGATTGATAATCGCCGCGGTCATCTGTCTGGCCGCTTCAAAGTTATCAAAGCCGACGGCGATATCGAGGCACGGCGACTGACTGTCCATCAGCTCCACAACCGGGATACCCGCGACTTCAATCATCTTCAGGGTTCGCGGCGTATGGGTCCGTTCGGTAAGGATCAGGCCGTCAATATTCCAGGAGAGCATCGATTCCAGGCGTTTTTCTTCCATTTCCGGCTTATAGCCGTAGTGCGCCAGCATAGTCTGATAGCCGAAAGAGTCGGTTACGCTTTCAATACCGCGCAGCACTTCCGAGAAGACCTGGTTAGTTAACGAGGGCAGCAGCACGCCAATGGCGCGGCTGGTCGCATTAGAGAGGATATCAGGGGCGCGATTAGGAATATAACCCAGTTCATCGAGAGCAACGGCAATCTTGCCACGCAGCGCTTCGGAAACCTGTTCCGGGTTACGTAAATAGCGACTGACCGTCATTTTGGTCACGCCGACAAGATCGGCTACATCCTGAAGTACGGGTCTTTTCTTTTTCATCGTCCTGACTGTGATAAACGGGAGACATTTTCTCAGTTTATCACGGACAAAGCCCAACCTTCCCGGAGAAAAGAGGGCTAACAGATTAATTTAGAGTGGATACGCAAAATCATTCAAGTTGCATTGAGGCGGCAACGCAACGAACCCCCGGAAGCGTACAAGGGGTACGCGACCGGGGTGAGTGAGGAGAGCCAACAAAAATGCGGCTTGAAGGATGACGCGTATCAGACTGGCGGCAGATCGAACAGCAGTATCTCGCTATCGCCGTCAGCATGCACGGAAATCGCCTGCTCGTCCCAAATGGCCAGGCCATCGCTGGTGGTGGCCTTCGTTCCGTTGATGGTGACTTCACCTTTCACCACCTGGATCCACACCCGGCGTTCGGCGGCAATCTGATGCACCGACTGCTCATCTTTCAGCAGGGCCCAGCGGTACAGTTCCATATCCTGGTACACTTTCAGCGAGCCTTCGCGAGCATCCGGCGACAGCACCAGCTGTTTGCCCTGAACGGCGTCAAAGCGGCGCTGTTCGTAGCGCGGAGTGATGCCATTTTTTTCCGGCATAATCCAGATCTGGTACAGATGCAGTTTTTCCGTGGCGCTTGGGTTGTACTCAGAGTGACGAATACCGGTACCCGCGCTCATGATCTGAAACTCACCCGCCGGAACCTGCTCTTTGTTACCCATGCTGTCCTGATGCTCCACGGCCCCTTCCAGCACGTAGGTCAGAATTTCCATATCTTTATGCGGATGGGTACCGAAGCCCTGGCCTGCGTCGATCACGTCATCGTTGATAACCCGCAGCGCCGAGAAGCCCATAAAGTTAGGATCGTAATAGTTCGCGAAAGAGAAAGTATGCCAGGAATCCAGCCAGCCGTGGTTAGCGTGGCCGCGTTCGTTAGCTTTGCGTAAGTAGATCATGTTGCACCCCCATATGTTTTCGATGGGATAAGTGTGGACCCAATCCCCTGGCGATCATAGAGGGTGAAAATTGACTCCTCTGTTCAAAAAATATGAACAAGCACAGAGGAGCCGGAGTTGCTTATCCTGCAAGGGTTATAGTGGCGGGAGACGGCTGCTCAAAGCCGCGTTCAAGGATCTCGATATTCGTGAGAACCTCAGATTCCTTGACGAAATTAGGCTGGCCGTTAACGAGGGTTTCATACAGCGAATCATAGACGCGGCCATAGTCGCCGGTTTCAAGCGGAACCTCTTCCCGTACGGTTTCCCCTGCTTCATTGACGTACTCCAGCAGGCCCAACGTATCGTCCGCGCCGAATCCTGGCTCACCGGGCATGATATTCGCCTTCAGGCTGGTCTCCTGCTGGTCGATACCGTATTTAATAAATGACCCTTTATGACCATGGACGATGAATTTTGGGTAGGGCAGCTTCACCAGATGGCTGGATTTAACAATCGCTTTCAGATTGCCGTAGAACAGCTGGGCCTCAAAAGTATCGTCCGGGTTGGCCTGGTTGCGCAGGCTACGAATGTCGTAAGACACATGATCCGGGCGGCCAAACAGAGCAATAATTTGGTCCATGGTATGGACCCCCAGACCATAGAACGTCCCATCCTGCGGCAGGCCAGGCTTTCCACCATCTATCGGGCGATAGTTATCGAAATGGTTTTCAATCTCGACGAGCTCCCCCAGTTTGCCGCTCTCAATGACTTTCTTCGTGGTCAGAAAGCAGGAGTCAAAGCGGCGGTTCTGGTACGGAGTGACCGTCAGCCCTTTGCTTTTCGCCAGCGCGAATAGCGTCTTCGCCTCGTCCAGTGTCGGCGTAAAAGGCTTTTCGACCAGCACATTTTTACCCGCCTCCAGCGCCCGTTTGGCATAGTCAAAATGGCTGTCCGCGTGGGTACACACGATCACCAGCTTGACCTGCGGGTCGTTAAGCACTTCATCGAGATCGCTGGTGAAGTGGATGTGCGAATACTGCGGCGCCTGCTCCTCCGGCCTGGCGCTGCGGCGGAAGATATGCGCCACATGCCAGCTGTCTTTTCGGTGCAAAACATAGGGAAGATGGTAGCGGGTGGTACTTTTGCCGAATCCAATAAATGCGCAGTGTAAAGTCATAACGCTGTCCTTAGTTAATATCGCTGCTATTAACCATAGCGCAAGCCAGCAGCGAACTTAAACCCTACATTCAAAGGGGTATATTCTGAAATGTTAAATTTACCGTTCAAAATGATTGACCCCGCAGACTAATTTCTGGATAAGAGAAACCCTCAGGAAGAGAACATTTTTTATCCAGCGCGCTGGCGGTTAGTAAGCCACATCGTCCTTCTCTTTTCCAACCCACGATGACTAAGGAGTAGCCATCTCATTCGCATGGAAAGCAAGTATTTAGCCATAAATAGCGCTCTTCTCTTCTGGCTGCTTGGCCTGCTGGCATGGTGCTTCGAATCCACGTACATGGCCTTGTTATCTGGTTCTTTCTCCCTGTCATCCTTCGTTTTTCATTTTCAATACCATCGGGTTAACCATATGTTTAAAAAGAATAAAACTATCGACGTTACGCCACAGCCAGCCAGCGTACCCGCGCCGGTCAACGACAAAGTCACCTCTGCGGCCAGGAAGCCGGATACCACGGTCATCGCCAGCGGCATGCGCTTTGAAGGAAACATTATTGCGGCGGGTAATGTCGATATCTACGGCACGGTGAGCGGCGATATCGACGCGAAAGAGAACCAAATTAAGATCATGACCGGCGGCCTGCTGGAGGGAAACATTACCTGCCGCGAACTGGTTATTGACGGCTGCGTCATCGGCCAGTGCAGTAGCGATACCATTGAAATCGATAAAAACGGTAACGTCACCGGAACGCTGGCCTACCGTACGCTGGCCATTAAAAAGGGCGGCGTGTTTTCCGGCCAGGCAGAAGTGCTGCCGCCGGTCGCGGAAAAGAACAACGTGGTGGGATTCATCACAGATACCGCGGTAGAAACGAAAGAGAGAGCGGAAGCGCATACTGCCGAAGCGGCGCAGTAACCCACATCCGGGCGCAGGCTGAAAAAAAGCAAAAAAAAAAGCCAGCACCCGGCTGGCTAAAGTAATACTGGAAGCAATGTGAGCAATGTCGTGCTTTCAGGCTTTCCGCAAGGGTCTCCCTGAACGCAAAGCAATAATAATCATTCTCATTCGCACTTGTCCACCTCTTTTTGCAAAAAATAGTCGTTGATCCCTCTTTTAAAGTCAGTGATGTTTAGAAGGACGATTAACCCATCAAGGAAAATGAAGAATGAGCGACATAGTGATACGCCATGCCGAAGCCAAAGATTACGACGCAATCCGTCAGATCCATGCTCAGCCGGAGGTATATCGCAATACGCTACAGGTTCCTCATCCTTCCAGCCATATGTGGCACGAGCGACTAACCGACCGACCGGGCGTCAAACAGCTGGTCGCCAGCATAGATGACCAGGTCGTGGGACACCTCGCCATTGAGGTTATCCAGCGCCCGCGCCGGAGCCACGTCGCCGATTTCGGCATTTGCGTGGATTCACGATGGCACAATCGCGGCGTTGCCAGTGAGCTGATTCGCACCATGATCGACATGTGCGACAACTGGCTCCGCGTTGACCGTATTGAGTTGACGGTGTTTGTGGATAACGCTCCCGCGGTTGCGGTATATCAGAAATTAGGCTTTGAAATTGAAGGGACGGGGAGAAAGTATGCCCTGCGCAACGGCGAATATGTCGATGCCTACTTTATGGCGCGGCTGAAGGGGTGAAGCTCAACTAACCCTCTCCCGGCAGGGAGAGGGTTAGTTGAGGGTAAACCTAATACCCTGCGGTTAAATCATCCGGCGAACGCGGATCGGATGCGCCGTACAGCGTGCCATCCGGGCCAACCATAATACTCTGGGTGCTGCCCATCGCCTCTTTCACCGCCACTTTCTGCCCTTTGCTCTCCAGCAGCTTCAGCGTATCCGGGCTAAACCCCTTCTCTACCCGCAGTTCGTCCGGCAGCCATTGATGGTGGAAGCGCGGGGCGTTGGTGGCTTCCGCGACGTTCATCCCAAAGTCGATGGTGTTCACCACCATCTGCAGTACCGTGGTGATGATGCGGCTGCCGCCCGGGCTACCGGTCACCAGCCAGGTTTTGCCATCTTTCACCACAATCGTTGGCGACATCGATGACAGCGGACGTTTTTTCGCCTCGACGGCGTTAGCGTCGCCGCCCACCAGCCCGTAGACGTTCGGCACGCCGGGTTTAGCTGAGAAATCATCCATCTGATTGTTCAGCAGAATGCCTGAGTTCCCCGCCACGATGCCGGTGCCAAAGGTGGTGTTCAGCGTATAGGTCACCGCAACGGCGTTACCGTCCTTATCCACCACCGAGAAATGGGTAGTCTGGTTGCTTTCATAGGGGGCCAGCTTACCGGGGCGAATCTGGCTCGACGGCTTCGCCTTATTGACATCAATCTGCCCGGCAATCGATTTAGCGTAGGCTTTGCTGGTCAGCGCCTGCCACGGCACCTTGACGAAGTCCGGATCGCCAAGGTATTCCGAACGGTCGGCATAGGCGTGCTTTTCAGCTTCGGCCATCACCTGCATGGCGTCGGCGCTGCCGAAGCCGTACTTATGCATATCGAAGTTTTCGAGGATATTCAGGATCTGCACGATATGAATGCCCCCGGACGATGGGGGCGGCATGGAGAACACCTGATAGCCGCGATACTCGCCGCTCACCGGCGTACGTTCAACCGCGTTGTAATTCGCCAGATCCGCTTTGGTGATTAGTCCGCCGTTATTCTTCATCTCCGCGGCAATCTGGTCGGCGATCGCCCCTTTATAGAAGGCATCTGGCCCCAGCTCGGCAATCAGCTCCAGGCTTTTCCCCAGCTGTTTTTGCACCAGCTTATCGCCCTTTTTCAGCGGCTCGCCGTTTTTCCAGAAGATAGCCCGGCTGTTGGCATGGTCGGGGATCACTTCGCTGCCGTAGGTTTTCAGATCGTCGGCCAGCGCATCGTTGACCGTGAAGCCCTCTTCCGCCAGCTTAATTGCCGGACGGATCACTTTGTTGAGCGGCATCGTGCCGTATTTCTCCAGCGCGAGGGAGAAGCCGGCCACGGTTCCCGGGATGCCGGAAGCCAGATGGGAGGTCAGCGATTTCTTACTGTCCGGATTGCCCTGATCGTCGAGAAACATATCGCGGGTGGCCTGTTCAGGGGCCATCTCGCGGAAGTCGATTGCCGTGGTATTACCGTCTTTGGTTCGCAGCATCATAAACCCGCCGCCGCCGATATTACCGGCCTGCGGATGGGTGACCGCCAGCGCGTAGCCCACCGCCACGGCAGCATCCACCGCATTGCCGCCCTGACGTAAAATATCCACGCCAACCTTCGTTGCCAGCGCATCCACCGAGGCGACCATCCCCTGCTGAGCGCGAACCGGATGAAAAACATCTTCCTCTACACCATACGAGACCGGAGGCGGGGCGGGATCTGCCGCGACGGTAAAACTGCCGCCCGCCAGCAGCGCAGCGATGACCACCTGACGCCAGAGCGTTGTTCTTCTCATTGTCATACTCCTGAATTGTGTTTTATCCCCGTCGATACCCGTTATACTTCAGGCCGCACTTACGCTGTCCGCGCTCGTCACCCGCATCGCTTACCTGAGTAAGCTCATCGGGAGCCACCTTCTTGCGACTCGAATTATTTAGGGTATAAGCCTGGCTGATAAGTCCTAAAAGATCATTGTTACGCCGGAAACGGAGTAGACTTAAGCGATCCCACGAAGTGAGGAGAGAACAATGAAAGCAATGTTATATCTGGCGGCGCTGGTCCCGCTGAGCGTCATGGCGCAGCCGATCAATATCGACAATAACCCCAATCAGCCGGGGTACGTGGTGCCCAGCCAGCAGCGGATGCAAAATCAGATGCAGACCCAGCAAATGCAGCAGCAAAACAATCTGAAGCAGGGTATTCAGAGCCAGTCGCGCACGCAGCAGCAGCATCTTCAGACGCAGTTGAATAACGATCGGCAGCGGGTACAGCAGAATAACAACCTGAACCGGCAGCAGCCTCTACCCAACAACAACGGTGGGATGCTGCAGCGCCAGACGACCCCGTAAGGCCGCCTGCCGCCTGTTATGCCGAAAAGCGTGGGCCGATGAGATCAATCGCATCGGTGCAGATACAGTCAACGCCCCAACGCAGCAGTTCGGCGGCACGCTGCGGTTTATTAACGGTATAGACGAGAATATGCAGGCCCGCAGCCTTCAGGTTTGCCACTCGCGCTTCATCCAGCAGCTTGTGGTTGAGATGAATAGAGACGCAGCCAAGACGCGCGGTGAGTTCGCGCCAGTCGTTGCGCCACTCATCCAGCAGTAGCCCACGCGGTAGTTCGGGCGCCGCTTCCTGCGCCGCTTCCAGCGCATCGATTTCAAACGATGAGAGCAGCGGCGGCGTCATTCCCTGCCACAGCTCACGCGCCGCCAGCGCCACCGCTTTACCGGTCACCAGGCCGGTGCCGGTGGTCGGTTTAATTTCGATATTGGCCATCATGCCGTGCTGACGGCAGCGATCGGCCACTTCGCTCAGCAGCGGCAGCGGCTCGCCTTTGAATTTGCCGCTGTACCAGCTGCCGGCATCCACTTTTAGCAGATCGTTCCACGCCAGCTCGCCCGCCACGCCCCAGCCGTTGCTGGTGCGTTCAAGATTGTCATCGTGCAGTAAAAAAATGTGCCCGTCTTTCGATAACTTAGCGTCAAATTCAATCATCGTATGGCCATAACGAGCGCCGGTATCGATGGCCGCCAGGGTGTTTTCCGGGGCCAGTTTACCGCCGCCGCGGTGGGCGACGATATGGGGATAAGGCCAGTGACTCATGCGCGTTGTCCTGTTTCACTATCAAAAAGGTGCAGACTTTCCTGCGGCAGATGCAGCCACAGAGTGCTGCCCGCCTGCGGACGCTGCTGGTGCGGCAGCCGGACCACCAGCTTTTGCGCGCCCCAGCGCCCGTGAGCAAGGTTATCGGCGCCTAAAATTTCCAGCGTATCCATCACCAGCGGTACGCCCCCTTCCGTCCGGGAGCTTAAAGCAAAATGTTCCGGACGGATACCCAGCGTCATCTTACGCCCGGCATAGCGGCGATGCTCGCCGTTAATGGGTAAAAGCATCCCGCTCTCAAGCTCAAAGCGGCTTCCGTCGTCGCTGACCCGACCGTCCAGCAGGTTCATTGCCGGGCTGCCGATAAAGCTCGCCACAAAGCGGCTGGCCGGTTTTTCATAGACTTCGACCGGCGTACCAATCTGCTCGGCAATACCTTTATTCATCACCATTACCCGCTGCGCGAGGGTCATCGCCTCTACCTGATCGTGAGTCACGTACAGCGAGGTGGTTTTCAGCCGTCGGTGCAGCTGCTGCAGCTCAAGACGCATCTGCACGCGCAGTTTAGCATCGAGGTTGGAGAGCGGCTCATCAAACAGGAATACCGCCGGATCGCGTACGATAGCCCGTCCCATCGCCACGCGTTGGCGCTGGCCGCCGGAGAGTTCGCGCGGGCGGCGCTTCAGCAGGCCGTCCAGCTCCAGAATGCGCGCAGCCTCCCGCACGCGTTCAGCAATTAATCCCTTACCTAAACCGCGAATTTTCAGGCCCCACGCCATATTCTCTTCCACGCTCATATGCGGATAGAGGGCGTAGTTCTGGAACACCATCGCGATGCCGCGATCTTTCGGTTCCATTTCGGTAACACGCTTGCGGTCAATCCAGATATCGCCGCTGGTAACCCGCTCCAGACCCGCCACCATACGCAGCAGGGTTGATTTTCCGCAGCCCGAAGGGCCCACCATCACAATAAATTCGCCGTCCGCAACGTCCAGCGTCAGCGGTTGGATCACCTGGGTTTTGCCATCCCAGCTTTTGGTTACTGCCTGTAGCTTCAGTCCTGCCATTTTATTTCTCACTATCCACTAAACCACGCACAAACGCGCGCTGCATGGCTAAAACGATGACTACCGGAGGAATCAATGTGAGCAGCATCGCCGCCATCACCTGATTCCACTGCGTGGTGCCCTGGCCGATGGCGATCATCCCTTTGATGCCCGCGACCGCGGTGCCGAGATTCACGTCGGTAATAATCAGCAGCGGCCACAAATACTGGTTCCAGCCGTAAATAAAGGTGATGACGAACAGCGCCGCCAGGTTGGTTTTCGACAGCGGCAGGACGATGTCGCGGAAAAAGCGCATCGGCGATGCGCCGTCGATACGTGCGGCCTCGATAAGCTCGTCCGGCAGGGTCATAAAGAACTGGCGAAACAGGAAGGTCGCGGTCGCCGAGGCCATCAGCGGCAGCGTGAGTCCGGCATAGCTGTCGAGCATTTTCAGGTTGGCGATCACTTCCACCGTCGGGAAAATACGCACCTCAACCGGCAGCATCAGCGTGATGAAGATCATCCAGAAGAACAGGTTGCGCAGCGGAAAACGAAACCAGACGATGGCGAAAGCGGAGAGCATCGAGACCGTAATTTTGCCCACCGTGATGCCGAAGGCCATGATGAAGCTGTTGAGCATCATCAGCCAGAACGGCGCGCTGTTGGCCCCGACGCCATTCACCCAGATGAGTTTCATGTTTTCGAGAAGATGCCCGCCGGGTATCAGCGTCATCGGCGTGTCAAAGACCGCTTTACTGTCCAGCGTCGCCGCAACAAAGGCGACATACAGCGGGAACAGAATGACCGCGATCCCTAAAATCAGCATCGTGTGGCTGAAAATCGTCAGCCCGCGACGGTTTTCAATCATTGGTAGCGCACCTTTTTCTCAACGTAACGGAATTGCACCACCGTCAGAATAATGACGAGGAACATCAGCACCACCGACTGGGCGGCGGAAGCGGACAGGTCGAGCCCCGCGAAACCTTCACGGTAGATCTTATAAATCAGCGTCGTCGTCGCCTGCACCGGCCCGCCGCCGGTTGCGGCATCGATAACCGGAAAGGTATCAAAGAAGGCGTACACCAGATTCACTACCAGCAGGAAGAAACTCACCGGGGCGATCAGCGGTAGCGCCAGCCTGAAGAAGCGGCGAACCGGCCCGGCGCCGTCAATCGCGGCGGCTTCAACCAGCGAGCGGGGAATCGATTGCAGCGCAGCAAAGAAGAACAGGAAGTTGTAACTAATCTGCTTCCAGACCGAGGCGAAAACCACGAGGAACATCGCCTGACCGCTATTCTGTGCGTGGTTCCAGTCATAGCCCATTTCGCCGAGAAGATGGGTAATCAGCCCGCGTCCAGGGTTGAATAAGAAGATCCACAGCACCGCCGCCACCGCGGGCGCAACGGCATAGGGCAGGAGCATCAGCGTTTGATAGAAGCGGCTGCCGCGCACCACATAATCGACCAGTGCGGCGAAAAACAGCGAGATCAGCAGACCGCTGACGGTAACCATCGTACTGAACTTAATGGTGGTCCAGAAGGAGTCCAGGTAATACGGATCGTGGAACAGGGCTAAAAAGTTGTCCAGGCCGACAAACTGGCTGGAGAGCCCAAAAGGATCGACGCTCTGCAGCGAATACCACAGCGCTTCGCCAGCGGGCCAGATAAAGAATACGACGGTGATAACCAGCTGCGGCGCGACCAGCACATAGGGCAGCCAGCGGGATTTAAACACCGGACGGGATGATGACATAGTTAAACTCTGCGTTGTTTTCCCCTCACCCCGGCCCTCTCCCAAAAGGCAAGGAAGAGGAGTGCGCCGAACGGTCCCTCTCCGCTTTCGGGAGAGGGTGAGGATGAGGGACGGGCTAAAAGATTACGACTTCGTTGACTGTTCGAAACGGCGCAGCAGCTGATTACCGCGCTCAACCGCGGCGTCAAGCGCCTGCTGGGGCGTTTTCTTACCGGTCCACACGCTTTCCAGCTCTTCATCCACGATGGTGCGGATCTGCGGCATATTGCCCAGACGCAGCCCTTTGGTGAACGGCAGCGGCGGCTTATTCAGCATCTGACGCGTCGCAATATCCGCACCCGGATTCTTATCATAGAAACCCTGCTCGCGGGTCAGGTTATAAGCAGCGGTGGTAATCGGCAGATAGCCAGTTTTCTGGTGCCATTCGGCCGCGTTTTCCGGTTTAGTCAGGAAATCGAGAAATCTGGCGACCCCGGTATAGGTTTCTTTGTCTTTCCCCTGCATCACCCACAGGCTGGCCCCGCCGATAATGGCGTTTTGCGGCGCGCCTTTCACGTCGGCGTCGTACGGCATCATCCCTACGCCATAGTTGAACTTCGCGTACTGACGAATATCCGCCAGCGAGCCGGAGGAGGCGGTGGTAATGGCGCAGTCGCCGTTATAGAACTTCTCGGTGGATTCGTCTTTACGCCCGAAGTAGCTGAAGTCGCCTTTCTTGTTCAGTTCTTCGAGCAGGGCGATATGCTTGACCTGCTCCGGCTTGTTGAACTCCAGCACCGCGTCGGTACCGTCGAAGCCGTTGTTTTTGGTGGCCACCGGCAGGCCGTGCCAGGCGCTGAAGTTTTCAATCTGGATCCAGCCCTGCCAGCCGCTGGCGTAGCCGCATTTCATCCCGGCAGCCTTCAGCTTCGCGGTATACGCCGCCAGATCCTGCCAGGTTTTCGGCGGCTGTTCCGGATCTAACCCGGCTTTTTTAAAGGCGTCTTTGTTGTAGTACAACACCGGCGTGGAGCTGTTAAACGGTTGAGAGAGCAGGTGTCCGGTTTTCGAATCAGTGTAATAACCGGAAACGGTGGGAACGAACTGCGTTTCGTCAAACTGAATGCCCGCATCGCTGAACACCTGATAAACCGGCTTAATCGCCTTTGAGGCCATCATCGTCGCGGTGCCGACTTCATAAACCTGTAATAGCGCCGGCGCGTTGCCGGTACGGAAGGCGGCGATGCCTGCGCTCAGGCTCTGCTCATAGTTGCCTTTATACACCGGGACAATTTTATAGTCCGGGTTGGCTGCATTAAAACGTTGCGCCAGTGAATCAACTTCTTTCCCCAACTCCCCTTCCATCGAGTGCCAGAACGGGATAGTGGTTACCGCCAGGGCTTGTCCGGCAAATGCCAGGCTGAGCGCCAGTCCTAAAGCTGTATGTCGTAACGATATCATCGGTTATCTCTCTTGTTGTTCCGGATGCGCGATTTCACGCGTTTTATGTTCGCGGGGGTAACATGACATGCTCGAATGACAGAAAAATAACTATTGCATTACAAAAATATTACAATAAATTGGCAAAAACATGATGAAACGGTGAAAAAAAAGTGGCAGGGAAATGGCAAGGGAAAAAGAGAGGCGGCGCAGACTACAGATAAACGGGGATCTGTAGTTAAATAGAGTGCGTTAAAGAGCACTCTACGGCGAGCCGTCAAAAGGAAAAATATGAAGACGCTTCATAAACCTACCGAGCGCGTTTTGCTCATTCTGGAAACCTTAGCCAACGCGGATGGAATGACGCTTTCCGAGCTATCGCTCAAAACGGATATTTCCAAGGGAACCATTTTCCCGATCCTCAAATCACTGCAGTATCGCAAATATATCAGTCACGACGATCGCAACGGGATTTACACTCTGGGGATCTCCTGCGCGGTTCTGGCCAGTGCCACCGTCGAAAAAGAGTTCTGGCTGAAAACGATCAATAGCGAAATGCACGCGGTGGTCACTGAATGCAACGAAGTTTGCCAGCTCGGCATTCTGGATGACGCCTGGGTACTGTATGTTGATAAAGTCCAGGGCGATCAAACCGTGCAGCTGGTCTCTAAGGTAGGGACGCGCCTGCCGGCAATCTGCTCCGCCCTGGGCAAGGCGCTGCTGCATAAGCACCGCGACGAAGAGATTCTGGAGCTCTATCCGCAGGGTTTTCCTTCCGTTACCGCCCGCAGCGTAACGAATATGGCCCAGCTTCGTCAGCAGCTGGATATGGTTGCCGCCAACGGTTATGCCATGGACGATCGGGAAATCAACGACGATACCATCTGCTTCGCCGTCCCCCTGCAGCAGAAAGGCATTATTCTGGCGGCGATCAGCGTCTCATTGCCCTCTTTCCGCGCCAGCGATGAAAAAACGCAGCAGGTGATTCGTGCGCTAAAAGAGGCCAAGGGTCGTATCGAAAGCGTGCTGAATAAGCTGCCTGATATTAAAAATTACTGATTTATTTGCTAACGGCGCCTTCGGAATTGTGATTACCCACACAATACCGATATTTAATGATCCACCGTGGCGCCCGACTATTCTGCATAATTCCCCATCTATTCATTGACTTAATCAATTACCCGCACGACTTTGGCGCCATTTGACTTCACGTCGATGGCGTGTTTACTTATGTTTAATCGCAAATACAAACGCTTTTTGTATATACGAACAACAAAGAGGTTTAATATGCAAAGTCATTACATCACCCCGGCAATAACGGTTTTTGATGAGCAGGGCAGGCTGGATCCTGAAGGCAACTTTCGCCTGTATGATTTCATTAAAAGCAGCGTATCGGGATTTGTCGTCATGGGCAGTACCGGGGAGTTTTTCTCGCTGGATATGAAAACATCCCGTCAGGTAATTCAAATGACGGCAGAGTTCCCGCGCGAGGGAATAAAGGCCTATGCGGGTACCAGCCGCATGGATATTGACGAGTGCGTAGAGCTGGCTAACTATGCAGATGAGTGCGGACTGGATGGCGTCATGATTATCAGCCCGTGGTACTTCCGCCTGACTGATGAAGGCATTTATACATTTTATAGCCAGATAGCTCGCCGCACCGCCGCCAAAATATTTATTTATAACTTCCCGGAACGTACCGGCTATTGCGTCTCGCCAGAGGTCTGTTTACGACTTGCCAGAGAGTTCCCAAACATTGTCGGTCTTAAAGACACCATTCCGGACACCAATCACACGTCGCAGGTGATTCGCCAGGTAAAATCTGAACTACCGTATTTTGAAGTCTATGCCGGTTATGACAATAACTTCGCGCACAATGTCCTGGCGGGGGGCGATGGATGTATCGGCGGGTTATCCAATATTTGCCCTGAAATATTCCGCGACTGGATGCTGGCATTTAACGATAACGATTTGCAGCAAATTTCGCGGTATCAGCAAAAAGTGGATGGGTTAATGGATATTTACGCGGTTAACGATCCGTTCATTCCAACATTTAAAAAAGCGCTACAGCTGCGCGGAATTATTCAGTCCGACCGCTGCACGCCACCGTTTAGCTCACTCACAACCGGCCAGACCGAAAGTATTTTGCGGATACTTTCCCGTGCTGGTATTGAAATTAATGCCTGACCCCCACGCGGAGGTATTATGAAAACCATCACAGCTTACGACAATCCGGCCCTCAATTCCGCGATTACGAAATCATGGAAGCGCCTGGTGCCACTGATGTTTATTTTGTACTTCATCGCCTTTATCGACAGGGTGAACGTGGGATTCGCTAAAGAGGCGATGCAGGTGGATATTGGGCTCTCCAATTCCGCCTTCGCCCTCGGGGCAGGGATCTTTTTCGCCGCCTATGCGCTATTTGGCATTCCCGCAAACCTGATCCTGAATAAAATTGGCGCGCAGAAATGGTTAAGCATCACTACTGCGCTGTGGGGCGTTCTCTCTGCCCTCACCGGACTGGTGCAGACGGAAACCCAGTTTATTGTTCTGCGTTTTTTACTGGGATTAGGCGAAGCCGGTTTTTATCCCGGTATTCTGCTGCTGGCCTCCATCTACTTTCCCAATAAAGTTCGCGCATCCGTCGTCGGTATCTTCGTACTCGGCGTGCCGCTGGCGCTGACCTTAGGCTCGCCCATCTCCGGCGCGCTGCTGGAAATGCACGGTTTCCTCGGTAAACCCGGCTGGTTCTGGATGTTCTTTATTGAAGGCATTCCGGCGGTCATCATGGGGATCTTCGCCTGGTTCTGGCTCGACGATACGCCAGCCAAAGCGCGCTTCCTGAACGAAGAAGAGAAAAAGGCGCTGATTGCCCAGCTACAGCAGGAGCAGCGGCAGACGGAAACCAGCAGCGTTGGTACCGCGCTGAAAAGCCTTAAAGTCTGGCACCTGGCGCTGATCTACGGCACCATCCAGATCAGCGTGTACGGACTGATGTTCTTCCTGCCTTCGCAAGTCGCCTCGCTAATGGGTTCCACGCTCGGCTTTAAAGAGTCGCTGGTCGCCGCCATTCCGTGGGCCTGCTCCGCCGTCGGCGTCTATTACATTCCGCGTCTGGCGGACAAAATGCCGGCTCGCCGGGTACTGATTTCGGTCATCTGCATGCTGGCTGCGGCGCTGGGGCTGTTTGTTTCTGCCTGGTCCGGCCCGGTGCTCGCCATTGCCGCGCTCTCGCTGTCGGCCATCGGCTTTCTCTCCGTGCAACCCATTTTCTGGACTTTCCCGGCGCAGATTGTGTCAGGCTCGGCGCTGGCCGCCAGTATCGGCTTTTGCACCACCATGGGCGCGTTTTGTAGCTTCCTGGCGCCGCTCATTCGCGTTGAGGTCGATACCTTCTTCGGCAATGATTCGGCGGGCCTGGTCGCACTGTCGCTGATTACCGTCTGCTGTGCGCTGCTGATTGCCGCTCTTGCCGGCAGAAAAGCGACAAACGGCGTTGCGGTTACCCATCACTAAGTCCTGATGCGCTTATAACAAAGGATAAATAACATGCAGACCATCTTAAAGATTGACCCTACTGATAACTTAATCGTTGCGCTGCAGGACTTACGCAAAGAACAGCGGGTTCACTGGAACGATGAGGCCTACGTTCTGCGTAGCGATGTCAAAGCCAAACATAAATTTGCCACCGAGGATATTGCGCCCGGCGATATCGTTTCGCTGTACGGCGTACCGGTCGGTAAAGCGACGCGCCCCATCACCCGGGGCGAAGCCATCACAACGGAGAATATCAAACACTACGCGGCCCCGGTTACGCTTGACGATGTCGCCCCCTATGACTGGCAGCAGCCGGATATTTCCGCCTGGCAGCAGCGGACGTTTAAGGGAATCGTGCGTGAAGATGGCCGGGTCGCCACCGCAAACTACTGGCTGGTCATTCCGCTGGTATTCTGTGAAAACCGCAACGTTCAGCGCGTCACCGATGCGCTAAACGACGCCCTTGGCTACGCCAATAACGGCCTGAAAAATTTTGCTCGCCAGGTGACATCGGCAGGGGCTTTAAACGATACCCGACATCTGCCCTTTCCGCATCTTGACGGTATTCGCTGTATTACCGTTAATTCCGGCTGCGGCGGCGCCACCTCGGACAGCATGACGATGTGCGACGTGCTGGCCGCCTATTCCGATCATCCTAACGTTCTTGGCGTGACGGTCTTCGCCCTCGGCTGTGAAAAAGCGCGAATTGTTGATTTCAACGCCGCGCTGGCGAAGCGCAACCCGAACTTCAGCAAACCGATTATTTACTTCAGGCAGCAGGACTGGAGTAGCGAAGAGAAAATGATGCAGGATGCGTTAACCGAAACTTATAACGCGATCCGCGAAGCCCCCGTCGCCGAGCGGCAGGACGTCCCGCTCTCCCACCTCAAAATCGGCGTGAAGTGCGGCGCTTCTGACGGGTTCTCGGGGATCAGCGCAAACCCGGCGATGGGCGAAGTGTCAGATCGTCTCGTCGCCCTCGGCGGCGCATCGGGGCTGGCGGAATTCCCCGAGCTGTGCGGCGCGGAAGGGGATATCGTTCAGCGCTGCGCGACCCGGGAGCTGAAAGAGAAGTTTTTGTCGCTGATGAAAAACTATGAGCATGTCGCGAACTTCTTCGGCACCACCATCGCCGATAACCCCAGCCCGGGAAACATTGCCGATGGGCTGATCACTGACGCGATAAAATCCGCCGGCGCGGCGAAAAAAGGCGGCAGAGCGCCGGTTAGCGCGGTATGCGACTATGCCGAACCGATGGGAGAAAGCGGCCTTTCGCTGGTCTGCACGCCGGGCAACGATGTGGACGCGGTAACGGGCCTGGTCGCGGCGGGGTGCAACGTGGTGATCTTCTCAACCGGGTTGGGTACGCCGACGGGGAACCCTATCGTTCCGGTTCTCAAAGTTTCAACCAACACCGCGCTCGCAAAAAAGATGCCGGATATTATCGATTATGACTGCGGGCCGATTATCGAAGGCACGCCGCTGGCGGACATCGCCGACGGCCTGTTTGAGAAAATCATCGCTACCGCCAGCGGAACCTGGCGCACCAAAGCGGATGCGCTCGAACAGTATGATTTTATGCTGTGGAAACGCTCTCTGGAGCTGTAGGAGTCAAGTAAAACGCCCGGCAGATGCCGGGCGTTTTGTCTTCACTACCCGCCCAGATAGGCGCTGCGTACCGCTTCATTCGCCAGCAGCGCGTCGCCGGTATCCTCCAGCACCACGTGACCGTTTTCCAGCACGTAGCCGCGGTCGGCCAGCTTCAGCGCCTGGTTGGCGTTCTGCTCGACGAGGAAGATAGTCATCCCCTGCTCGCGCAGCTGTTCGATGGTATCGAAGATTTGCTGAATGATAATCGGCGCCAGGCCGAGCGAAGGCTCATCCAGCAGCAGCAGGCGCGGCTGGCTCATCAGCGCGCGCCCGATGGCCAGCATCTGCTGCTCGCCGCCGGACATGGTGCCCGCCCGCTGAACCCGGCGCTCATGCAGGCGCGGAAACAGCTCATACACCCATTTAATACGGGTCTGAAACTGGTCGCGATCGGCAAAAAAACCGCCCATCGCCAGGTTCTCTTCCACCGTCATCCGCGAGAAGACCCGGCGCCCTTCCGGCACGATCGCCACCGCTTCGCGCATGATTTTCGCCGTCTGCCAGTCGGTAATATCTTTACCGTCGAAAACCACGCGGCCGCTGGAGGCGCGCGGGTCACCGCACAGGGTACCCAGCAGCGTGGTTTTCCCCGCACCGTTGGCACCAATCAGGGTGACAATTTCTCCCTGATTGATATGCAGACTGACGTTGTGCAGCGCCTGGATTTTGCCGTAATGCGCGCTGACGTTGTCAAAAGATAACATCACTTTTTCCATCTTATGCGTCACCACCATTATGCTTCACCTAAATAGGCGCGGATCACGTCCGGGTTGTTGCGGATCGCTTCCGGCGTACCGTTGGCCAGCGGCGTGCCCTGGTTTACCACGTAAATACGGTCGGAAATGCCCATCACCAGCTTCATATCGTGCTCAATCAGCAGGATGGTGGTGTTGTGATGGCTGCGCAGCTCGACGATCAACTCATCCAGCTCTTTGGTCTCTTTCGGGTTTAGCCCCGCGGCGGGCTCATCCAGCATCAGGATTTCCGGCTGGGTCACCATGCAGCGGGCGATCTCCAGACGGCGCTGGTCGCCGTAGGCCAGGTTACTGGCCTGGCGGTTGGCGTGTTCGAGCAGGCCAATACGCTCAAGCCAGGTCGCGGCGCGATCGAGCGCTTCGCTCTGGGCGCGGCGGAAGGATGGCGTCTTCAGCAGGCCGGAGAAAACCCCGGTTTTCAGCTGCTGATGCTGTGCCACCAGCAGGTTTTCAATCACCGTCATTTCGCGGAACAGACGCACGTGCTGGAACGTTCGCACTACGCCCATGCGGGCAATCTGCTGGCCCGGCAGCCCTTCCAGATGCTGGTCACGCAGCATAATAGTGCCGCCAGTGGGCTTGTAGAAACCGGTCAGACAGTTAAAAACGGTGGTTTTGCCCGCGCCGTTCGGGCCGATAAGCGAGACAATTTCCCGCTCGCGCAGCTCCAGCGACACGTTGTTAACCGCCAGCAGACCGCCGAAACGCATCATCAGACCGTTTACGGATAATAATGGCTGACTCATGCCTGCTCTCCTTTTGCCTGACCGTTTTTCAGCTTCAGCTGCGGACGCGTCATCGGCAGAAGCCCCTGCGGACGCCAGATCATCATCAGTACCATCAGCGCGCCCAGCATCAGCATGCTGTACTCATTGAAATCACGCATCAGCTCGCGCGAGACCACCAGCAGAACCGCCGCCAGGATCACCGCAAACTGAGAGCCCATACCGCCGAGAACCACAATCGCCAGCACAAAGGCCGACTCGGCGAAGGTGAAGGATTCCGGGCTGACGAAGCCCTGACGGGCGGCGAACAGCGTTCCGGCAAAACCGGCAAACGCGGCGCTGATGGTAAAAGCGGTCAGCTTGATGCGCGTCGGGCTGAGGCCCAGCGAGCGACAGGCGATTTCATCTTCGCGCAGCGCTTCCCACGCGCGGCCCAGCGGCATACGCAGCAGACGGTTAATCACGAACAGACTTAACACCACCAGCAGCAGAGCGACCAGGTAGAGAAAAATGACGCGATCGGAGGGGTCGTACTTCACGCCAAAGAAGTTGCTGAACGTATCCCAGCCGCCTTCACGGGCGCTGCGGCTAAATTCAAGGCCGAAGAGCGTCGGTTTTGGGATCTGGCTAATGCCGTTCGGGCCGCCGGTTATTTCGGTGTTGTTAAGCAGCAGGATGCGCACGATTTCGCCGAAGCCGAGCGTGACAATCGCCAGATAGTCGCCGCGCAGACGCAGGACCGGGAAGCCAAGCAGGAAGCCCGCCGCCGCCGAAACCAGCCCCGCCAGCGGCAGGCAGGTCCAGAAGCCCAGGCCGTAATAGTGGTTCAGCAGCGCAAAGGTATAGGCGCCGATGGCATAAAAACCGCCGTAGCCCAGCACCAACAGGCCGGAAAGTCCTACCACCACGTTAAGACCCAGGCCGAGGATGATATAGATCATCGTCAGCGTGGCGATATCCACCGTCCCGCGCGACACCATAAACGGCCACGCCACGGCGATAACCAGCAGGGCGATCAGGAATAGCTTCTGTTTTACCGTCGAACCGTCGATAGCCGGCAGAATAAACTTCGGCCCGGAGACGTTCTTCATGGTTTTCTGAAAAATGGGACGCAGCAGCTGGAAGAAGAAAACTACTGCGGTTCCGATAAAGATCCACTGCCAGCGGATATCGGCGGCGGTATCCACCACCAGCTTCGTGCCGTCAAGCTCCAGCTGCACGCCCATAAAGACGCCCGCCAGGATAAAGAACATAACTGCCGACAGCAGCGCCATCGCAAAATGCATCGGTTTCATACTTTTTCTACCTCCGGACGGCCCAGGATGCCGGTAGGCATCACCAGCAGAACCAGGATCAGCAGCGCGAAGGAGACCACGTCTTTATATTCCGTGCTGAGATAGGCAGAAGAGAGCGCTTCGGCAATACCGAGGATCAGCCCGCCGATCATCGCGCCAGGAATGCTGCCGATGCCGCCCAGAACCGCAGCGGTGAAGGCCTTCATCCCGGCCATAAAGCCGATGTAGGGGTTGATAACGCCGTAAAACTGTCCGAGCAGAACGCCGGCAACCGCCGCCATTGCCGCGCCGATCACAAAGGTCAGCGCAATCACGCGGTCGGTGTTAATCCCGAGCAGGCTGGCCATTTTTAGATCTTCAGCGCAGGCGCGGCAGGCGCGCCCCATGCGGGAATAGCGAATAAACAGCGTCAGCGCCAGCATGGCGATAAACGTCACCACCCAGATCACCAGTTGCATGGTGGTAATGGTCGCGGAGAAGTTGTCGCTACTGCCCACCGTCCACTGGCCGTTAAACAGGCTTGGCAGCGCAACATCGCGCGAGCCTTCCGTCAGGCTGACGTAGTTTTGCAAGAAGATCGACATCCCGATGGCGGAGATCAGCGCAATCAGGCGTTTTGAGCTGCGCACCGGCCGGTAGGCCACGCGCTCGATACTCCAGCCGTAGGCGCTGGCAATCACGATAGCGCCGACGAATCCGGCAGCAACCAGCAGCCAGCTGGTATCAATACCCATCATCATCAGGGCGGCAATGATCATGAAGGAGACGTAGCTGCCAATCATATACACCTCGCCGTGGGCGAAGTTGATCATGCCGATAATGCCGTACACCATGGTATAGCCGATGGCAATCAGCGCATAGGTGCTTCCCAGCGTGACGCCGTTAAACATCTGCTGCAAAAAATAGAGAAACTGCTCGGACATAAGGTAACCTTTTTCAACCCGCCCGCTTTGCACGGGCGGTGGGATAACTTGTCTTATGGCTTATTTCGCGAGGGTGGATGACCCATCCGCGTGCCACTGGAAGACACCAAACTCAAATCCCTTCAAATCGCCTTTTTCGTCCCAATTCAGCGGCCCAATCACGGTTTTCGCGCCGTGAGCTTTCAGATCTTTGATTAAATCCAGCGGCTCCTGGCTTCCGGCCCGGTCCATCGCCTGCGCCAGTGACTGTACCGCGGCGTAGGTGATCCAGACATACGGACCGCTCGGGTCCTTCTTCTCCGCTTTGAGCGCGTCAACGATAGCGCTGTTAGCCGGGTCCTGGTCATAGCGTTTTGGCATCGTGACCAGCATGCCTTCCGCCGCATCGCCCGCGATATTGGACAGCGACGCGTTACCCACGCCTTCCGGGCCCATAAACACGGTTTTCAGCCCTACGGAACGCGCCTGGCGCAGCATCTGACCCATTTCCGGGTAGTAGCCGCCGTAGTAAACGAAGTCGATATTCTCTTTTTTCAGGCGCGCCAGCAGCGCGGAGAAGTCTTTTTCGCCAGCGGTGATGCCGTCGAAGAAGACGATATTCGCGCCGCCTTTTTTCAGGCTCTCCTGAACAGAGCGCGCTAAGCCTTCACCGTACTGCTGTTTATCATGAATGATAGCAATACGCTGCGGTTTGACGGTTTCCATGATGTATTTAGCGGCGGTCGGCCCCTGCGAGGAGTCCAGACCCGCAGTACGCATGATGTACTGATAACCGCGCTGAGTCAGCTCCGGGTTAGTCGCTCCCGGGGAGATCATCAGAATACCTTCATCTTCGTAGATATCGGATGCGGGCTGAGTGGAAGAAGAGCAGAGATGGCCGATAACATACTGGATGCCGTCATTGACGATTTTGTTCGCCACCGCCACGGCCTGTTTCGGGTCACAGGCGTCATCGTACTCTACGCCGACCAGCTTATCGCCCTTAATGCCGCCCTGAGCGTTAATGTCTTTGATTGCCTGGCGCGCGCCGTTAAATTCCATATCGCCCCACTGGGCTACCGGGCCAGACATCGCGCCAACAACGGCGACCTTAATATCTTTGGCAAAAGCCGTCTGGGACATCGCCAGTGCGACTAACCCCGCGATAACCGTTTTCGCGTTCCTTTTCATGCTGCAGAACCCCGTTCGTGATGTGGTGTAAATATTTTGTATTTTTATGGTTAAAAAGCATTCTGTGCTTTTATTAAACAACGCTACTTTTACCATTATCTTTAATGGTTTAGCGAGGTTTTTTGCCTGAATCCAGAGTAAATTCTCTATTTTTCAGGCGATTAAGCAAAGATAATATTCTGTATTTACGGGAAGATAAACAAAAAAAGTCCAGCAAACAGCATAAAATAACGATACATAAGGCGGAATAAAACGCTATATATCAGGTTAAAATTCTGCTTATTTTTCGATCCATGATGAATTGCTCTACCCTGTTCCTTCCAGGAAAACGAATCCCCTGATGACCAGGCAAAAAACGGCGCTCCGCCTGGCGGGGAATTTGGATACACTGACGCATCCGTTTTAACTGGACTCACCGAGCATGAAATTGACCATTATTCGTTTACAACACTTCAGCGATCAGGATCGTATCGACTTAGGGAAAATCTGGCCGTCGCAGGATCTCGCGGCACTGGCGATAGATGAGAGCCATCGTATTTACGCCGCCCGCTTCAACGAGCGTCTGCTGGGAGCGGTACGTATTACGCTGAATGGCGTTGAGGGCGAACTCAGCGCGCTGTGCGTGCGTGAAGTGACCCGCCGTCGCGGCGTCGGGCAATATTTAGTGGAAGAAGCGCTAAAGGATAATCCAGAAATCACCAGTTGGCGGATTGCGGATGCCGGCGTGGAAGACCGCGGCGTGATGGCGGCGTTTATGCAGGCGCTGGGCTTTAGCGCGCAAACGGGCGGTTGGGTAAAAAATCAGTAAATCGGCGAAAGAAGGCTGAACATTCCCGGATTGCGGCCGAACGCCTTACCCGGGCTACCGACTAAAAAAGCAACTTACGTTGCCTTTTTGCTTTTACCTTTCTCCTCGCCTATGCGAAGAGGCAAGGATCAACTGATTTAACCCAGCATTTCGCGTTGCAGAAAGGCGTCAAGACCCGAAATCACCTGGAGCTTACATCGGTAAGTGACCGGGGTTGAGGGGCGCAGACAACGCCTCTGCGGCGGGAAGGGCCCCTTTCATTTAACCAAGAATTTCGCGCTGCAGAAAGGCGGCAAGCGCTGAAATCCCCGGGAGCTTACATCAGTAAGTGACCGGGGTTGAGGGGCGCAGCCAACGCCTCTGCGGCGTGAAGGGCCCCTTTCATTTAACCAAGAATTTCGCGCTGCAGAAAGGCGGCAAGCGCTGAAATCCCCGGGAGCTTACATCGGTAAGTGACCGGGGTTGAAGCGTGCAGCCAACGCCTCTGCGGCGCGAAAGGCCCCTTTCATTTAACCAAGAATTTCGCGCTGCAGAAAGGCGGCAAGCGCTGAAATCCCCGGGAGCTTACATCAGTAAGTGACCGGGGTTGAAGCGCGCAGCCAACACCTCTGCGGCGCGAAAGGCGCAGGTTAAATTATTTGGCGTCGGTCGCTGTGCCATTGGCATGCCAGGTAAACACACCGAATTCGAAGCCTTTCAGGTCGCCCTTCTCGTTCCAGGAGAGCGGCCCCATCACGGTCTCAACCGTTGCCCCTTTCAGGTATTTCGCGATTTCAGCCGGATCGTCAGACTGATTCAGGCCCGCTTCCAGCGACTGCAGCGCGGCATAGGTGGTCCACACGAACGCGCCGCTCGGATCCTGTTTCTTCGCCTTGATCGCATCCACAATCGGTTTGTTCGCCGGAACCTGGTCGTAGTTTTTCGGCTTGGTGACCAGCATACCTTCCGCAGAAGCGCCCGCGATATTAGACAGCGACACGTTGGCGACACCTTCCGGCCCCATAAACTGCGTTTTCAGGCCAGCGGCGCGAGACTGACGCAGGATCTGCCCCATCTCCGGGTGATAGCCGCCGTAGTAAACGAAGTCGATATTCTCTTTTTTCAGGCGCGCCACCAGGGTGGAGAAGTCTTTCTCGCCGGCGGTGATGCCATCAAAGAACACCACGTTGGCGCCACCCTTCTTCAGATTATCCTGTACAGCACGGGCCAGGCCTTCGCCGTACTGCTGCTTATCGTGAACAATCGCGATACGCTGTGGTTTCACGCTTTCCAGAATATATTTGGCGGCGGTTGGCCCCTGGTCGGAGTCCAGGCCGGTAGTGCGCAGAATCAGGTGATAGCCGCGAGCTGTCAGCTCCGGCGCGGTGGCCGCCGGGGTGATCATCAGCACGCCTTCATCTTCATAGATATCAGACGCCGGCTGGGTGGAAGAAGAGCACAGGTGGCCGATAACGTATTTGATACCGTCGTTAATCACTTTGTTGGCGACGGCAACCGCTTGTTTCGGGTCACAGGCGTCATCGTACTTTACCATCTGCAGCTTATTGCCTTTGATACCGCCTTTAGCGTTGATATCCGCAATAGCCTGCTCTGCGCCAGTGAACTCCTGGTCGCCGTACTGCGCTACCGGACCGGACATCGCGCCAACAACGGCCACTTTGATATCCTCGGCCATTGCCGCACCGCTCATGATTAAGGCAATACATCCTGCCAGTAACGCTTTACCCTTCATATTCATCCTGAGGCTCCCCATTATTATGGTTTTTGCATTTGTTGTGATGTTGTTTATTAGCGCATTATTCTAATTAGACACATAAGTAAAGCATATGATAGTTAGATTAGGGTCTGCCGCCTGCGCTTTTGCAGCACACTATGCTAAACATACCGTCATTCAGGAGAATTGGAAACGATAAAATTGCGGAGTATGTAACAGATAAGTGACAAATAAAAACCCGCGCCGGAATAAACCGAACGCGGTGGCATGAGCGACGGTACTACCAGCCCGCAGGCAGGTAGCCAAAGGCGGAAGCAATGGCGTAGGCGGCGCTGCAAAGATAGAGCAATACGATGAAGATCTGGATTAAAGGATGCGTAATCAGCGCCGGGCAGGTCCAACCGGGATTGTTATCACCCTGCCTGCGCGAGCCTTTAAGGATCAGGATCGGCATGATAGATAAAATCACCCCGCTAAATACCCCGGCAAAATAGAGCGCATTCACGAAGGATACCATCCCACTGTAGGCCAGAATGAAAGGCGGTACGGCGACCACTAACAGCACCTTAAAGCGTTTCAACGGCTGCTCGTCGTTGCCAAGGCGAAACTGATCGAAGATATTGGTCAGGAAGCTGCCGCCCAGCCCCCAATAGGAGGTCAGCATCGCGCAGAGCGCAAAAAGGTTTGCCGAGAAGAAGGCCCACTCGCCGAGCGCACGTCCCCAGGAAATGGTCGCCACATCAGAAATATTATCCAGCCCGCTTAATGCAATCACCGAGAGCGGGACCAGCGCCAGCAGGCAAAAGGTTAATAACATTCCCACCATAATGGCCTTCGGCAGTTTCTCCGGTTTATCAGCGAAACCGCGCGCCATTTCCGGCACGATATACTGCGCGGAGAAGCAGAACGCGACAACGTTAAATACCGGCACCATATACAGCCAGTTACCATCCAGCAAATAGCCGACGCTGGCGGTCTCTTTCAGCAACGTCGCGGCGACAAGTATGGTTATCATGACGACCATGCCGATACTGATAAATTTCTCGCCCCGGCCAATCGCCTTCAGGCCAAGATAAAGTACCCCGGCCGCCGGAATAAAAAACAGCGCGCTGCCGAGAGCCGGCGAGATACCGAATAACGAATGCAATAATTTACCGCTGCCGGTCATATAGGCCGTCAGCGCGCCGACGCTGTTGACGCAAACAGAGAGGAACATCATCAGCGCGCCAAAGCGGCCAACGTAGCGCTGCGACAGGCCGCTAAGCTGCAGATGCTTGCGCGTGCGCAGCGTCGACTCCGCTACGTAGAGCATGGTAATGGTCGTCAGACTACCGACCACAATCAGCCAAAACAGCAGCGGCAGAAAGCCCGCTTTGCTGGAGGCATAGGCGATGGATAGCACCCCAGCGCCGATATTGGTGCCGACGATCATCGACACGCCTTCAATGAAACTCAGGGATTTTGCAGGTACAGCGGTACGCTCCCGGCTCGTCAGAACCGAAGAAAAGGTGGAGTTGTCAGACATAATATTTAATGAGATGGTCACTCCCTCCTTCCCAGTACTATGCTGAGGACAGGCTTTCATTCGGAGAACCATCATGGAAAACATTGCGCTTATTGGTATCGATCTGGGTAAGAACTCTTTCCATATTCA